>NZ_JAVJQP010000058.1:0-116853 GCF_040218875.1 Coleofasciculus sp. D1-CHI-01 | reverse complement strand
GGTCTCCCCCTTTTGAAGGGGGACGGAAGGGGGATCTAAAAGGGGGACGGAAGGGGGATCTAAAAGGGGGACGGAAGGGGGATCAAAAAGGGGGACGGAAGGGGGATCAAAAAGGGGGACGGAAGGGGGATCTAATAGGAGGACAAAAGGGGGATCTAATAGGAGGACAAAAGGGGATCTCTTATTAAGTAAGGGTTTCAACATTAAATTGATACCAATGTTCATGAAGAGTCCCCTACAGATGGTGGTTCTGGATATTAAATTTATCTCTATTGATAGATGAATACCTGACCCAATGTGTAGTAGACAGGGGAAGAAAGCACAAATCTAGCACCAAAGGCTGAATTTGTGCTGGAACAATTGAAAAGAAAGCGAGGGAAACATGGCTGAAGACCAACACAACAGACACGCGCTTGGTGTATTCCCGACTCGTGAAGAAGCGGAAAAAGCGGTACAGGATTTGAAACGGGCAGATTTCCCTGAACAGCAAATTTCTGTCGTTGCTAGAGATGCAGGTAGGAATGAGGAACTTGCTGGTGTTGATGTGGAAAAAGGCAAAGGACATCAAGTCAGTAAAGGTGCTAAAGCAGGTGCGGCGACTGGTGGAATTGGTGGCGTTGTTTTGGGCGCATTGGAAGCCCTAGGTATTACCACTTACGCGGCGTTTCTACTTCCTGGCGCTGGTCAGGTTTTAGCATTTGGTACGGTTGCGGCTAATGCTTTAGCGACAGCCGTTGCTGGCGGTGCGGTTGGTGCAGCCGGTGGGGGTTTAGTTGGAGCTTTAGTCGGTTGGGGTGTTCCTGACGAGCAAGCTAAAGTTTATCACGATTTAGTGTCTAAAGGTGAGTATTTGATTATGGTAGAAGGAACCCCTGATCAAATTGGTTTGGCAGAAGCTATTCTTAGTCCGATGGGAATTCGTGAATGGAAAATTTATGAGGCTCCTCGAAATACTGCTTCTCGCTAGTTAGATGCCAAGAACTCAAGTTCTTGGCTAATAGCTTAAGTCGGTTAAAACCGACTGCAACAATCTAATCGGGTTATACTAAGCGATTTTCTAAGTAGGTTGGTGTAAATAAACTCAATTCTATTAATATTAAGTTATTTTAATATTCCTCAAACCCTACTTAAAGGGTTTCGGGATCGATGTTTAATTCTCGCAATTTTGCGGCGTAGCGTTCCGCCACTTCTTCAGGTGTCGGTACAAGTTTCCCTTCTGGAGTGAAGAAACGCAACTGATTCTGATAAATTCCTAAAAATAAACCAAGCTGCTGACTCCACAATTGTCCTTGAGCGTTCTGTTCGAGGGGTTGATAGTTTCCATCAACTAAATGAAATCCGACAAATTCTAACGTATTTGGATCGAACCAAAAGTAATCGGGGGTACGAAAGGTATCTTGGTAGAGTTTTTTCTTGAATCCTTTGTCTGTATCAGCGGTTTTGGGAGAAAGAATTTCAATAATCACATTCGGATATTTACCATCTTCATCCCAGACTACCCAACTTTTGCGAGTTTTCCGTTCAGTATCTAGCACGACAAAAAAGTCGGGTCCTCGGAAGTGTTCCGATTTGCGTTGGCGGGGACTGTAATAGATGGTGAGATTGCCAGCGACGTAGAAATCATCTCTATCTCGCCATAGCCATTCTAAACTTTTGAGGAGTAAGATAATTTGTCGCAGATGCAGTTCAGTTTCCAAGGGGGGTTCATCACTATAGAGGTCACTTGGAGGAAAGATAACATCTTGTGAGATGTCTGGGGAAGGAGCGAGTTCTTGAATGTGGGACATGGCGCATTAAAGGGAGAACAGCAAATTGCATTTTTATTTATTTTAGCTAGCATTGTTCAACGCAGAACATCTTTGAGCCAATCCACCAAACTTGCACCGCCCAACCAAACGGCAAGTAAAACAGAAATTGAGAGAATTCCGCCCAGTAAACAAATAACTAATCCGCCTAAGCTAATTGCCCCATCATCTTCAATTAAGCCAAAACCTGTGACAAAAATACCGATCGCGGGTAAGGTATTGGTTCCGGGGATGGGAATCATCATCGAGATGGACATTAGCGCGATCGCCACCCCAATTACCACACGACCCGTTAGACTGGTACAGAGATAAGCCAGACGGGGACGTGCGATCGCTTCAATCTTCTTTAACCAAGGAATCCCCCCTTTAACCAGTCCCTGCACTGTTTCCAGTTTCATCCTGCTATTCATGACTTTCTGGGGTAACCAGGGACGTTTGGCTCCAATGATAAGCTGAAAGGCTAAAATCAGCATGATGATGCCAAAGGGGATCGAATAACCCGGTGCTGGAACGGGTAAAGCTGAGGGAAGTGACAGGATAACAAACAAAAACCCAAAAATTCGCTCCCCCGCGAAAGACAGAATATCTGCCAGTTTCACCTGAGGCTGTCGATCTTCTTCAAAAAAATAACGTTGCAGTTCAACCGAAAGTCGAGCCATTTTCCTGAAACCTTCGATAAAAATTGAGAATTTGCTGAATTATATCCCCGATTTCTGGAGATCCCCGACTTCTTCAAGAAGTCGGGGATCTGGTTTTGAGGATCAAGTCAGGCATGATACCACACCCGAAAAATTCCGAACTAGGTTCCTGATGTCCACGAGTTCATATACTCAACTTGCTCAGTGGTTAAGGTATCCAGTGAGATCCCCATTGCCTGCAATTTCAACCGTCCAATTTCCTTATCAATCTCCGTTGGAATGGAATGTAGACCCGGTTCTAGTTTGCCTTTATTCTGCACCAGATATTCACACGCCAAAGCTTGATTGGCAAAACTCATATCCATCACCGCACTGGGGTGTCCTTCGGCGGCAGCTAGGTTAATTAACCGTCCTTCACCCAATACGATAATAGATTTGCCGCCCTTCAGGAAATACTGTTGGGTAAAGTTGCGAACTTGGCGATATTCCGTGGATAACTCTGCCAAGGATTTCAGGTCAATTTCAATATCGAAGTGACCGGAATTACACACCATTGCGCCATCTTTCATCACTTCAAAATGTTCTGGGCGAATGACGTGCTTGTTTCCGGTAACGGTAATAAATACATCACCATGGGAAGCGGCTTCAATCATCGGCATTACCCGGAAACCATCCATGACGGCTTCAATCGCCTTAATCGGGTCAATTTCAGTGACAATCACATTCGCGCCCATACCTCGCGCCCGCATTGCGGCACCTTTGCCACACCAACCATAGCCCGCAATGACAATGGTTTTTCCAGCTAGCAGAATGTTGGTGGCGCGGATAATACCGTCGAGGGTGGATTGTCCGGTACCGTAGCGGTTATCAAAGAAGTGCTTGGTATCAGCGTCATTCACGTTCATCGCGGGGAAGGTGAGAACTCCCTGATTGAACATTGCCTGCAAGCGGACAATTCCGGTGGTGGTTTCCTCGGTGGTACCGATAATATCACCAATCTGGTTTTGCCGTTCCTTCACCAGAGTCGCTGTCACATCACTCCCATCATCAATGATCAGATTGGGTTTGTGATCCAGGGCAATTTGAACGTGGCGGTTGTAGGTGGCGTTATCTTCGCCTTTGATGGCAAAGACAGGAATACCGTAATCGGCGACTAAACTAGCGGCGACATCATCCTGAGTAGACAGGGGATTGCTGGCAATCAGCAGCGAGTCAGCCCCCGCATTTTTCAGCGCGATCGCTAAATGAGCGGTTTCGGTGGTAACGTGGCAGCAAGCAATTAGGCGAATCCCGGCTAGGGGTTTGGTTTGGGCAAAACGTTCCTGTATTTGCCGCAAAACGGGCATTTCCCGTCCCGCCCATTCGATGCGCTGTTTTCCACCAGGCGCTAGGGATATGTCTTTGACTTCGTGTTTGAGCGCAGTAGATGTTGCTGTCATAGATTTGATTGGTTTTATTTAATTTGCATTGTCATCTTACCTAACTTAGCCGATCTCCCATAAGATAAGTTCGGTTATCGCCGGGGAGGGTGGGTTTTGTTGTTCGGTTATCGGTGGGGAGGGCGGGTTTTGTTGTTCGGTTATCGGTGGGGAGGGCGGGTTTTGTTGTTCGGTTATCGGTGAATATCTGAATTTAGTCCCTAAACCCGCCCCTACAATTGTGCCTATGTGCCTAAACCCGCCCCTACAATTGTGCCTAAACCCGCCCCTACAATTGTGCCTAAACCCGCCCCTACAATTGACTTCTTGGTGGCTGGTGAAGGACAGAGGCTTGGGCGGGGGGTAACAAGGGTGGGACAGGTTCTGGGGGTTCCTCTGGTTCTTCTACACATAAATGAAATAGATATTTGATTTGATGGATTAGGTTAGCACCCAGAGAGTTCCTTCAAACTACCTCCTACGATGGAGGATAACTCGAAAAGAGTGATTGTTAATATTTGCTTGTGACTGGCTCGAATACTATAACTTTTTTTGATCAAGAATTTGTATCCGGCTCAAACAAGGTCATATTGCCAGTTTTACAAGCTTTTACCCCTAATTGGCTACTGTTAAATTTTTTTTTAGTCTATATACTGAATTGTTAAGAAAAATAACAAGCAAACAATCAGGATGAGGAAAATGCGAATTTCAGCTTGGACAATTGCCGGATCAATTGCGTTAGCGGGCTGGGTTGTCTCTCCAGTTCAGGCTCAGATACCCGGTTTACCCAATGTGAACATACCGACTCCGAATCCCCTCAAGCAGTCATCAGAGGATACCGTTGATTCGGGTTGTGTTCGACTTGATGGTCGCTGTTTATTCGAGATTGCCGCACCAAAATCCCAGTTCCCCCAACGCATGCAAGAAATTGAACAGCGATTACAGGATATCAGCCGTACTTACTTCAAAAACCAGAACGCTGAATTAGAGATTCGTCAAGAACTAGACCAACAAAGCAATTTACCCGAAATTTACATCTCTCTTCTAGATGAGCAAGACAATCGGTTCAAAGAAGTTCGCTTGATGAGCGTTACCGATCAAGATGCTGATCTCACAGGAGTGCCGATAGAGACTAGAGCCGACGAAATTATCGAACAGCTTGAACAACAACTTCCCCAGGCAAAACAGGAACGACAACCTGATGTTTTGACGGATCGAGTGGGAGTTGCCGTTGGTACTGGCGTAGCCATGATTGTTGCCAGCTTACTCATTTATCGTTGGGAACGCCGCTTAAAACGCTCCAAACAACTGTTAGAGCCTTCCCAATCGAACACCACGCCAATATCCACTCAACTTACCCAAAATCAACAGCGAAATGTCAAAGAAGTTTTACATCGCCTGCTGCAACTGACGCAAGGGGTTATCTGGGTGGGAGGAAGTCTATTCATTTTAAGTCTATTTCCTTACACACGACCCATACAGATCTTAATCCTTGCCAGTTTCCGGATTCCAATTCGCGTGGGTGTTGTTGGCTTGGGGACTTACGTGATCATCCGGCTATCTTATGCCTTAACCGATCGCTTTTCATCTGCGATTGCTAGGAATCATTTATTGACACCAGAAAGCGCCCAGCGATCGCAGTTGCGTGTGTCAACGGTGTCTGGGGTAACCAAAAATATTATCACCTTGAGTTTTAGTGCGATCGGACTTTTAGTGGCGCTAGCGGCAATTGGGATTGACATTGGTCCGCTGTTAGCTGGTGCTGGGATCATCGGTTTAGGCTTGTCTTTGGCATCGCAAAATTTGATCAAAGATGCCATCAATGGCTTCTTCATTCTCCTAGAAGATCAGTATGCCGTTGGTGACGTGATTACCGTGGGAGATGTTGGCGGGTTTGTGGAAATGATTAACCTCCGGATTACTCAGTTGCGGGATGCTGAGGGACGATTAATTACGGTTCCCAACAGTGAAGTTAGAATTGTGGCAAATCTTTCGAGTAATTGGTCACGAGCAGATTTAAATATTCCCGTTACCTATCAAGCCGATGTTGATAAAGCATTGGATTTGGTCAGACAGGTGGCACACGAGATGCTTATGACCCAAATGTGGCGGGAGCGTATCCTGGATGAACCCGACATTTTAGGGGTAGATAATTTTGGCGATCGCGGTTTTATTATTCGCGTGTGGATTAAAACCCAGCCTTTAAAACAATGGGAAGTAGCGCGAGAGTTTCGTCGTCGTCTAAAAGTGGTGTTTGATGAAGCGGGAATCTTGCTTTCAGTGCCTCAGCAAGCGCTCTGGTTTAATAACACGTTACCGATGCAATCGTTGTCGAATGGTCACTCAAATGGTAAGAGTCACCACGACGTTCAGCCAGAGTATGCTGAGATGGAATAGACTATCACTTCAGCAACACAGTTAACGGTCAAAATAAATTCTGCATTCTTAGGAAGACGTAGCATGGCTACGTCTTTTATTTACTGTAAAATCTATTCCACTATTGTAGGGTGCGTTAGCGAAGCGTAACGCACCAAGGGTATTAGCATAAAACTGCTCAGAGCCAAGAGAAATTTAACTCCAAAACTGTATCTCCGACAAGGATCAACCAGGTTTAATCTCTTCCTTGCATCCCGATAAGGGCGGGTTTAGTAAAGTTATCGGTTTGTAGAGAAACGTTATCAGTGAAACCCGCCCCTACACCTCCAATCCCCAAAACCCCTCGTCACTACAGTACAAATGTACTATAATGGAACTATCAAAGATTTTACGCCGTGAACGCCTGACCCCTAAACCATTCAAGACTTTCGCCATGATTAAGCATTACATCCTCAGCATCAACCCCAACGCCGAGTACGAGTGGGAACAACGCATCCTACGCCACCCAATCACCGCAGAACGCCCGGATTTTGCCAGTTTAATCGCCCAAGCCGTGGGGGATGAAGCGGGATCGTACTTAGTGGAGGTGAATATTGAAGTCAACCTTTTAGAGAAAGCCCCAAATCCTCAGCCTCAGAGGAATTCCCTGGATGGAGCCACCAAGACAGTCAAGTCCCAAGCTTCGGAATGGGTGGCGTAGTCAGTTAACTGTCTAGCGGATAACCGGATAAAGGATTGTCCAGATTGATACTTTCATACAGGAAGATTGACGATGAACATGAGTCAGTACCCCGCCGCGATCGCACAAGCCGCTCAAACCGTTAATGATTTGGACTCGCAAATTCAGGCGGTGCAACTTAATATTCATCGCCTAGAAGCCAGTATTGACAAGCAAATTGCCTTCGATTCTGAGTTAAAAAATGACTCACAACGCAAGGCGCGTCGATTTGAGCTACTAGAGGTGAATTTGGAATATCAGCACGCCCTCAACACTGTAATGCGGCTAACCAATCAAAAGGCGAACGCTGTGGCTAATTTGGAATACTTGCGGAATCAGTTCAGTGTTGCCAAACTGGAAGCTCGACTGGCAATCGCCCGCCAGCTTAATGGTTCAGATATTGGTGATCTGTTGCTGGGCGTGTAATAGCCGAAATACGTGAGCAGCTTTGTCGGTAGAGAAGCTGAGGGAGATGTTTACTGTTCAGTGATTTCTGCCTTATTGCCTTAGTAGGGGACTCTTGATGAAGGGTTCCCTACTGATGGTAGTTCAACGGTGCAATAGACGAAAATAGTTATAGTTGCAAAACCCTGTTCCAGGCTGGGTAAGTTGCCCAAAATAAACTATGACTATTGTGACCTCTCAAGAAATTGCCCGATTCCGCTCTCAGCTTTCCCATAACCCCGAAGCGATGCAAGCGCTTGATGCGATTGAGGATTGCGAGGGGGATTTAGAAGACGCCGCGATCGCACTCGCGATTCGAGCCGGACAACAGCCCCAAAGTGACAATGCTCGATGGTTAGACGATTTAGCCAAAAAATGCCGTGCGGTTATTTGTAAGCCGGAATTTCGCCAAGATTTGCTCAATGGCTCTTATTCTCAGGTGATTGAATACTTAGCCGGGACACCCCTACTTCCGGCGATTCTAGCAACACCAGTCCTGATGTCGGCTCTCAGCCAAGGCGTGACTAACTTTTGCGAACCGATTGATGCTCACTTTGAACAGGTTTATGGCGATCGCTCTCCTTAATTCGGTGCATCCCAATGCCAGTCAACGCAACGCCAGTGCATCAGTCAGGGGAAGAAGGAAGCCAGTTCTGTGATATCGCGATCGCACCAGGTCACTTTAAAATCACTAGAACACTGTGAGCTAGACCAATACTCCCCCATTTTACAGTCGGTAGTATAAAGGCGTTGCACTAGACTAGACGACCCACGACCTCCAGTGGGTCTTTTTCTGTTCGTTCATAGTTACGCTTGTAGTTGCGCTGTCTTCGCCGGTTCATAATTGCGCGGTCTTTTCCATAAACCGCCCTATTCCTTTTATTTCTTCTCAACCTGTTGTATCACAGCTAGCATAACTAGCGACAGATATTCCGATTCAGGCAGAAGCATTTTTGCCAGCCACTTCAATAATCTACTAATTCAATTCATTGAGCATCAAGTTGACCCAAATAAGATTCAAGTTGCCGCCACAACGCACTCGCCCCAATTACTTAGACTTTTCAACAATAGCCAATTGTAAGCAGATTTACAGTTGTGGCAATAGTCATTAAGTCGCTATCGGTAAATCCGCGATCGTTTGGGAGAATCGATGTAATTTGTCTTATGGAGTAACAAATTTTATAATAGATCAAGCTGATGAGCATAAATGTGTGATTTTATGAGAACTATGATATTGGATGAATTTACTCAATTAACGGCGAAACAGGAAAAATGTCCTTCTCAATTACCCAAAGCATTGCAAGCGTTGTGGTATGACAAAAGAGGGGATTGGCACCGAGCGCATGATATCGTGCAGAATGCCAGCGATAGTGATAGTGCATGGGTTCATGCTTATCTTCATCGCGAAGAAGGTGACTTAAGCAACGCCCGTTATTGGTACAGACGCAGTGGACAGTCACAATTTAACGGTGAATTGAGCCAAGAATGGGAATTCATCGCGTCTAATCTGTTGGATAAAGTCAACGCCTAAATTCTAGGGCTGGGTTTAACCACTGTAGGGGCGGGTTTAGCCATTCAATTCAGATATTTACCGATAAATGCACAACAAAACCCGCCCTGATTCAGGTTCGTACTAAGAGCTTTAGCTCTTAATCCTGTTGGGTTTTCTTGACAGCTTACTTCTTTCACCCTCAAGACATCATTTGGCATAAACTTAATTCACTGTTTTTGCCCAATACCTCAAACCTCTATAATTGCATTTTCATTTGAGAGGTAAACAATCAACCCAAAGAGCCAACGTGATCCCCTCCAGTCTTCACACCCTTCAACCGAAAGCTGAAAGCCTCATTCTACCATCGCTCTCTGTCTCCTGATGGGTACAAACCAGCTTAAGTTGACACCAATGGGCAATGCCGTGTCCCTACAATAGGTTGCTTGCGCCTGATTTAACCGTCAAATCTATGCCACTATTTTAGCTGTGCCACGCCAGATTAAAAGTTTTTAGCGGTGTGAGTAATCGGATCAAACTCAAATCGTTGCTGATACTCCGTTTTTCCATAAAGATTAAATGTAATCGTCGGTTCCTCTCCCATCACTTCTACATGGTGAATCGCATCAGGCATAAAGCTGATAATATCGCCAGGAACCAGAATCTGTTCACCTACCTTTTCGATGCGATCGGGAAATTCTGAATCCATAGTCCGTCGCCAAAATGTATTTTTTTCTTCACCACTAATTAACGCTACCACTCCCCACGCCGCATGATTGTGAATCGGAGAGACTCGTCCGGGTAACCAAACCACCGTCTGCACGGTTAAGGAGAACTCTGGTTCATCATACAGCATCAAGACAGACCACCCTGTATCGGGATTAGGTTCGCGATATTCCCCCTGTAACCAGTAGGAACTCGTCAGTAAACGGCGGACTAACGGGCGAATTTTTTCTAGGCGTTGGCGATCATCTTTGGTGGATTCGAGAATATCTTCTACATCGGTGAGAAATCGATAAAGTCGATAATAGCCTGTAGATGTTTCACTCTCTTGGAGATTACAGGCTAGACAGTCTCCATTCTCTGTTACTAACCAATCACTACTTTCCATCATTTATTTTATAACTAGAGTATAATCAGGGGCAATTTTTTATCAGGTTTCGCCATACCGTCAATTTTGACAAATTAATTTAGGGAGAATCTGAGTTTTTCCTGAGAAAATCTCGGTTTATCCTGAACCTCCCTCATCCAACCAGCAATCTTTGAGCACAGTCTCAGCGAATCCCAAGCTGTTTTTAAGGATAATTTAAGTTTCTTAGGGTTAAGTATTGCCTAAGCCCCGGCAGACTTCCGGGCGATGACGTACCAATCCTTGTATCATAGAAGCCAGAAGAGAATGAAAGTTAACTACATTGCGACACTCACCATTGCCTCTATTCTAGGTCTGGGGCTAGCAACGGGCTGTGGTAATCCCTGTGCTGCTAAACCTGGTCCTGAAGGCGGGACTGAAACTCAAGCGAATCCCTGTGCGGGTAAAGAGAACCCTTGTGCGGGTAAGGCTAATCCTTGTGCGGCGAAAGAAAACCCCTGCGCGGGTAAAGCGAATCCTTGTGCCGCGAAAGAGAATCCTTGTGCAGGTAAAGCGAATCCTTGTGCCGCGAAAGAAAATCCCTGCGCGGGTAAGACGAATTAATCAGCATTTAGATTGACGACTTCCGTTACGCTTGCTTTACTATTGAACCACCATCTCTAGGGGTACGACATGTCGTACCCCTACTCTTTTTAGAATTGCCTGTTGCCTATTCCTTAACATCCATCCTGTTACATTTGAAGTGAAGCATGGGGAATATAAGTAGTCGGACAAAAGAAAACAGCACTGTAATAGTTTTGTAAACAAGCCTCAAACCCTTACATAAACGTAGCTTGCTTCTCAAGGGTAGCGACTATGACGAATGACGTAGCTTGCTTCTCACGAAGCGAGTTCTTCACCGTTCACGTTAATTATGTCCACCTACTTAGCGATACACGCCTGTGGACGCAACACCGACTTGTGAGTGTTCATACACATCTATTTGTTGTGTATGAATGAGTATAGATAATTGAGATAAGAATTAAATTAAACATTGTTTCTGGTTGTTCAATAGGACAGCATAACCGCTGTTAATTTAGGCTAATACCAGAATGGATTATCTCCCTCAAAACTCATGAAAACCCTAACAAAGTGGATAGCAATAGGCACACTCGAACTTATCTTCTGTTTTTGGATTTTAGGTAATGCCGCAAATCTAGTTAGTTCTCCCAGTGACCAAAAAGTTTGGTTAGGCGTCAGTTATTACGTCGTCGGATTACTCGTTGTACCGGGAGTTTCTGTCAGTCATGTCGCCGCAAGACTTCATAATGCTCAAGTTCGACACAAGCAGATAAAAGAAGCTTTCCCCAATTGTGATGTTTCCTTGGTTGAACTTTTGGATGTCAACTGAAGAAATTATCACTTTTATCTCGTCATCAGTTTTACGATATGTAGAGCCACATTGAATGGCATGATTTAACCAAAATTTTGTCCTGTAATTTCCCAAAAATTGTGCATAATTTAATTTGCACTTTAGACAGGTTTATTCACCCCTTAAAGACCATGAAAAATATACCTCGTCGTTTCTTTAAACTTACTGGAATAACGGCTGCTTTAGCAATTATTGCATCGGGTTGTGGTACGGTTCCTGGAAGCAGTGTTAAGCGGATACCTGCTGGCTATGTCGGACTAAAAGTTGAGCTTTATGGTGAAAATCGTGGCGTCCAAAATGCAACGATTAGTACAGGAAAGGTTTGGTATAATGGCTACACTGAAGAAATCGTCGTTTTTCCAGACCACGTTCAGTATTATATCTTAACGGCTTCAACGGAAGAAGGCTCTCCAGTTGATGAAAGCATCAGCTTTGGTGTCGGTGGTACAACGGTTAATGCGGATGTCTCCCTGTCGTATTTTTTCAACACCCAGAAAATTAAAGACTTTTACGGGAAGTATCTGAAAGATCCGGAACAGTTTAAAGCCACTTTAGTTCGCAGCGAAACCCGTAATTGCTTTAACCAGTCAGCTACTGGCTTGAAACCTGAAGAAATTGTGGGAAACAAGCAGGCACAATTACTCAAAGATGTCCAAACTTGCTTGAACAATAAATTTGGTGCTGTTGGCGTTACGTTTGATTCCGTCGGGTTTGTCAGTAAGCCTCGATTTGACGAGTCCATTGAAGCCCAAATAACCGCTCGTTTCCAAGCTGAACAGCAAGCCGTAGCTGCTAAAGCACAGCTTGAAGTCGCCGAAGCCGAATCTAAGCGGAAAATTGCTGAAGCAAGGGGAGAAGCTGAAGCTTCTCGGATTAAAGCTTCAACCGTTTCACCGTTAACGATTCGTTTGCGAGAGTTGGAATTGCAAGAGGAAATGATTAAGAAATGGGATGGGATTTTACCCACGTATTTAGGTGGAACTGCACCATTTCCTTCCTTTGATCCGAATGCGGGTCATTCGCTACCGTCGGCGAGTACAGCGAAGAAGTAATTCGTCATTTGTCCTTTGTCATTTGTCTAAGAGTTTGATGCCCATGGAAAAACTCCACAAGTGATAAAGGGAGTTACTTAAGCGGATTTGGTATTAGATACCCGACTTCTTTAAGAAATCGGGTATCTGCCAGCAACGGTTAAAAAGTGAAGGTAGTTCTCACCGTACCAATAACCGCATCGCTGTTATCGGAATTTTGGTTGGGAGCGGTTAACCAAATGATACCCGGTGTAATTGAGAGATTATCGCTCACTTGATATTTGTAGAACCCTTCTATGTGATACGCGAAATCTCGATTAAAGTCGTTGGTTCCACCAGGAACATCTAATCCTCTCAACGTTGGTTCTGCACCCGCAACAATAGCGCCTAAGTTTCCTTCTTTTCCTAAGTCAGGAAACACTAAGCCTAAGGCAAAATTCCAAATATCTGCATCACCTAATCCAATTAAACGGGCGTCGGTTTTACCCACCCAACCATTCACTAAGAATTTAGGACTGAATCTGAGTGAGGTTTCTAGTCCATAGGAGTTACTGACAACAGGAGTGCTGAGAGTATCGGCTGACAAATTGGTTACATTTGCCAATTGAGCCGGATTGAGATTAGCAAAGGCTGTACCTGTTCCACCTAACAGAAAGCGTCTAGCGCTATCTCCACCATCATCGTAAGCGTGGACGTAGGTTAATCCAATCTTAAACCGACTGCCATAAACAATTTGGGCAATTCCGGAATAATTCCCGTTGAATAACCCATTATCTTCTCCAGGATTACTGGCAGTATTGGAAATGTAGCCCAAATCTACTCTGAGATTATCACTCGGCTTTAGCGCGATCGCAGCCCCTGCACCAAAGGGTCCAATCCGATAAATAGGGTTCCGTTCAGCGAAGCGGGAAATGGCATTAGAACCCCCGGCGGCACCTTCTAAGTAAGGGTTCACCGTATCTGAGTAATAGTGGTGTAAGCCATTATTTGCCACGATTTGTACGGTGGCTTTGTCTCCCAAGGGAAAGCGGTAGCGCAGGATGTCGATAACAACATCATTGCCAGCCGGACCATCGTAGGTAAAGCGTCCTTCTTGACTACCACTTGATCCATCGTCATACGTTACACCGCTTCTTGCCAGTAATGGGGTTGGATTGCCCGCTTGCAGACGAGTTTGCAGCATATCCTTCCCGGTGAAGCTCGTTAGGAAGTTGAGGCGCACGCGATCATGAAAAACGGTATTTACGTCGTCACCAACGTCATCCCCAAACGCATCCGCCAAGCCAAAGATAACTTCCCCGGATAGTTTTGTGGTTGTGGAGAATTGATGGTCTTCCAAAAACGCCACTCGACCTTCTAAATTATCAACCCGCGCTCCTAAGGTGGCAAGTTCTGCTTCAAATTCTTCAATTAAACGCCGTAGCGTGGGCAAGTCACCCCCATTATCGGGAACATTGCCGATTAAACGTTCAATTTGCTGTAAACAAGCATTTAATCCCGCCGCAAATTCATAGCGCGTCATCGCCCGATTACCGCGAAATGTGCCATCCGGATATCCCGCAATACAACCATACCGTTCAACTAGCGATCGCAAGGCTTCATACGCCCAGTCTCCGGGAGAAACATCTCGCAGTTGGGAAACGTTGGTTACTTGTCCCATCCCTTGATTTTCCATGGAGTCCAATTCTAACGACGGTACAGGGGTTTCCGGTGTCGCGGATGGGTTTAATGTCTCTTCTGTCTCCATCGCCGCATCTGGAACTGAAATCTCCAGATTCAGGGGCGTTTGGGCAATTGAACTCGGCTGTTGGGTATTCTGATCGGTGATACCTTGAGTTGATGGGGTTGGTTCACCTGCGATCGCGGCGGTAGACAGCCCAATTATTATCCCTAAAATTGTCGGAACATTAAGTAAGGCAATCCTAAAAACTTTAGCTTGATTCACGTTCGTCTCTCACACCAAATAGAGTTTTTTGTGAGATTAGCCAACCGAATAACCGTCCCTGGAATTTTTTGTTCCAGAGATTTTATCCTGTCTGGGTTAATCTCAGGTTAACCTTATCGACGCTATCTGCTTTTTTTGTATTAATTGATGCAAAGTGTCCTGTTTATATGCAAAATTTGAATCAAATACATCCGTTTACTGCAAATCAAGCTCCATCAGTGCAGGTTGAGAGGTTTTAAAAATCCTATAACCAATAAAGCTATAGGAGTTATTTTGCTAAATTATCAGCAATTTAGGAGCTAATTGCTTTATTCTTCTTGCTCAAGTTCCTTCAACTCCTCTCTATACTTTTCTACTGCTGACTGCAATAGCATCTGAGCCATTGGAATACCTATTTTTGTCGATATAATTTTCAGCTTTCTGTGGAGGTCATTCGGTATCGTCACTTTGAGTTGCTTGTTTTTCTCGCGGTCAATAGGCATTTGAATAAGGACTTAGACACCCTATAAGAATACCCTGAGTAGGCTATATCCTGCTCAGAGTCTTGATTGCATGGACTTAGTAGGGTTTACTGAGTCTACCTAATGACAAAAAAAAGACAGACCTCTCAGCATTCAATGCGTTGAAGGTAATAGATAATCGATGGCTGAAAATCTTTTAGGATAGGACTTTCAGTCATTTAACTCAAACCCAATAGTCAAATCGATAAAATACTGTAACTACGGCTATGAACACCTAAGCTTTAATCAGAGTCGATTCATAGTCAAAGTCAATAGTCAAATTCATAAAAATTCGGTAGAACAGCCCCACCGTAACTAAGGCTATTCCCCCGAAAAGCTTACTCTATAAAGTTTCTAACAAATGGCTCAGGTCGGATTTGAACCAACGACCTTGGGCTTATGAGTCCCCTGCTCTAACCACTGAGCTACTGAGCCGTTTTTTTTCACAGCCTCCTTAATTTAGCATAAAGCTTACGTGAACACAAGCACATTTTCCAACATCTATTCCAGATGAATGCCACTGGCTTAAGGGTGGTGGGCAGTGCCCACCCTACGGTATATCAAGGGTTTCGCCAATCCCGAAAGACTTGGTTCGTAGTCAGGGCTTTAGGTCTAGATTCGGTTGGGTTTCGACTTCGCTCAACCCAACCTACTCTAACTACACCATTTGAACTGTGTCCCGCCAGAAGAAACGTTGCAGGCAACGCCTCTACACACTTCTGTCGCTGGGAGAACCAACTACCGATTCTTGGGTAAAAAAGCCATTGGATTAACGGCTCCGCGTCCTCCTGGATGAACCTCAAAGTGCAAATGGGGTCCGGTACTGTAACCCGTACTACCCATTTCCGAAATTTGTTGCCCTTGGTCAACCTCTTGACCCCGACGCACCAAAATTCGATGGTTGTGAGCATAGAGGGTCAAGCTACCATCCGGATGTTTGATTTCCACCAATTTGCCGTAGCCACCGGAATTCCAACCAGCGGTGACGACAACACCAGGGGCAGCTGCCACAATCGGTGTACCGATAGGAGCTGCAATATCAATCCCCTTGTGCATACGTCCCCAACGCATCCCGTAGCCAGAGGTTAAAACCCCCTTGCTGGGCCAAATATAGCCATTAAATGGGGCAGGGCTGTCCGGCAAGTACATATCCGGAGCGGACAGAGGAGGCAATTGAGGTGCAACCGTTGTCCCAACCGGGGTTTGCAGCATGGGGTTATAACTTGCTGGTGGGGCTGGGGCGGCGGCTACAACCTGCTCCTTCGGTTCAGATGGGGTTGCCGCAGGTGGCGGTACTGCGATGGAAACTGAAGTGGCTTGAGTTTCTTGTTCATACCGCTGCGGATTGAATTCCGGATTGACCCTAATGGGTGTTGATTGCTCAGCTACACTCGGCGCAACTGGCACAGATGGAACCACCACTTCGCTCGGTGAACTGGTTTGACCCGTGGTTTGCTGACGGCGATATTCTGCCCGCATTCTCAGAATATCCGCCCTCAAGCGTTCAACGTAGGGGTTGTCCCCGGCGTTAGCGGGCTGATTCCGTTTCGCCTCTAACGCGATAGGGGTATTGGTTGGGGCGTTTTCACCAACGGAGGATTGGGCAAGAACAGTTGATGAAGCGGTTGGCGGTTGAGATGTGGGTACTGTTGGGGTAATCGGTGAGGCGGATGTTGCTGTGGTGGGAACAACGACTCTGGGTGCTTCAACCTCTGGTTGGACTGAGCGAGTCACCGAATTGTTGGATTGCTCCTGAATCCCTGGTAAAAACGTGACTCGTTGCTCAGATGACTCAGCCGATGGCGGCGTGGGAATGGTGAGTTGTTGATTGACCCGAATCAGGTTGGGATTATTTAAGCCGTTCGCTTGAATTAATTCAGAACGGGATAAACCATAGCGACGTGCGATCGCGTCTACTGTATCTCCAGGTTTAACCGCGTAAGTACTCGTCGCCGCTCTATTCGCTACCACCGTTTCCATCACCACGGGCTGCGGTGTTGGGGGTTGAGCAGTGATTTCTGGCGTTGTGACGGGTTCCAGCTTTGAATTGGGGAAGGTGATCGGTGTTTGGTCTTCCGATACCTCTGGTGAGGTCAAATGCTCTGGACTTGGCGTAGGAACCGGAATCATCACGGATGACGGTGATGGCTTCGGTGTGTTTTCCTCAATCGCCAGAGACGCGGCTGTGTCTGGAGTGGGAACCGGAATCACCACAGACGATTCCGATGAGCGAGCCGCTTTGGATTTGGAACCTGAGGCGGCTTCGGAGGCTGGAGTGGGAACCGGAATCACCACGGGTGACTGGTACGAATTGACCCCTAGGGAGTCCACCGTCGGTGAGGCGGCAATTTCTGGTGTCGGAACGGGAATAACGACAGGAGATTGAGATTGGTTGACCGCCGTTGAGTCTACTGTCGGTGATGCCGCAATTTCCGGAGTGGGAACTGGGATACCAATAGCACTGTTAGAATTCGTCGCCGCTGACGCTGGGAGACGGGTTGCTGACGCCGATGGCGTCGCTGCTGTTGCTGTTCGGTTGATGGACTCCTCAGACCTCAACTCCGCCAGACTGTTATTTAAGCGGTTCCGTTTGTGCTTTAAATTATCAACAGCAACATCTTGTCTCGCCTTGAGCCGGTCATCGACCTGACCCGGAACGGTGACGGATTCACCCGTTTTGAGCTGACCGGATGCGGATATCCCGGTAGAGTTCCGTAACTGATTTGGCTCGACTCCGTAAGATTTGGATACGGATTCGACCGTTTCTCCCGGTTTAGCCTCGTGAACAATACCGTTCACGGTCGGGATTTTTAGCTGCTGTCCAACTGCCAGATTGGCGTTGGGTTGGACAGGATTCGACGCCGCGATCGCTTCTGGAGCTACTTTATAGGTTTGCGAAACCTCCCATAGCGTTTGCCCTTGCTGTACATTGTGTTGTACGACAGGTGCCGATTGGGCTGGGGTTGGAGCTGGTGTAGCTAGCGGCAGTTTCGAGAGAGTGGCAACGTCTGGTTCGCTTTCTGTTGGCACAGACGCAGGCGTTGACACGCCAACAGGCAAAGTTGTCAGCGTTGGCTCAGAGGCAATGGGTTCCAAGGCTACGGCTTCATCACCTTGTTGGGGTAACAACAAGCTGGAAGCTCCCATGGAAATTGCCAATCCAATCATGGCTGCAGACGTCCTAGCTCTGCGGTTGCCTTCGGTCGGAATGGTTGCGCCGACTGGCGGCTTCTCCCCAGAAAGCTTCAACAAAGCCTCAAAGGAGTGGGCGGAGTTGGCTGCACACGAAGGAACCTGTTTAACCTTCTGCGTAAATGTCCGTTTCAAAAACGACCTCCTAGTGTGTGACGAGCACTTAACAGTTCCTAAATGGTTTTCCCAGTCAATGAGGGATCTCACTCTAAAATGTGATTTAGATCACGGACAGTGAACATACTTAGGCAAGAGTACCCTGCTTTTTTGATTTAGACAAGCTAATCTGACTGGATAAATTTCTAGTTGTTGACGATCACCGCTCGATTCACCCTTTATTAAGCCATAACTCGCTGTCTCTGGACGAATATATTTTCATACTTGATAAACGAGACACGGTTGATAGTCGGGCGGTTTTTGCCAAGGGTTGTGCATAGAACATACAGACTTGACAGGCTTTTCTCCGGAAGAGGGCTAGAGTTTCAAACCGAACTCTAAAGTCGGTTTGTTGCTTTCTCAGCCTTTCAGGCTATCCGGTGATCGCAGGATTTAGCAACTGTATAGAGCTCAAGCTCATAGTCTAGCAACCGATAGTTTAGCAGTTAACGATTACAGACGGCACTCTACGTGAATTTTTGGTAAAGAACAACCGTACAGTCTTCCCAAGCTTCCCCGGGTTGGAAACGCTGTTGTCGGTGACTTTCCCTCTGCTAAAATCGCGCTTCCTCCTGCGGAGATAGGGTTTGAGACTCCTAAGGTAATCGGCTTGGGATGATTAAAATCTATCAATCCGCCTCGATTGGGCAGGACTCTTCTGTATAGAAATTTCTTATCAAAGGAGTGGCTTTTCCGTATTCTAGATAGCTGAATTCAGCGTCATTAATTTTTAGGCAGAGATAAATCAAGAACATTGCCATCTGCACAAAGGGGGAACTTGTTAAATTTTAATTAATTTTAATTAAACCTTGATCCGATTAAATAAAGTTATATATACGGCAGTATACATAAATGTAGTATCTTGTTGTACGTTTAAACGCTTCAGGTCAAGCCAAGTCTCAGGAATTAGCGGCTGCTGAAGGTGGAAGCTTCTTCTGATTAAATACTTGAACGCTATCCGGGAATGGTCTTCCTAGATCAGGTATCCCAATTGACGCCGTGCTTCAAACAAACCCAAAGCCGCGCTGACCGAAAGATTTAAACTGCGAACACCGGGTTGTGTCATTGGAATAACCACAGTTGCGCCACAACGGGTTAAAACAGATGGGGACAATCCTTGGGTTTCGCTGCCAAATAACAACCAGTCATTCGGTTGAAATTGGAATTGAACATAACTGCATTGCCCAGAAGTGCTGAAACCAATCCATCGCCCTCCCAGCTTTTGGGAAACCTGATTAAATGCCTCCAAGGTTTCATGGTAGTGAAACTTGACATAGGGCCAATAGTCAAGTCCGGCTCGCTTGAGGTAGCGATCGCTAATTTCAAATCCCAAGGGTCCAACTAGATGTAACTCCGTGTCTGTAGCGGCACAGGTACGGGCGACATTGCCTGTATTGGGCGGAATTTGGGGGCAAACTAAGACAACCCTAAGCATAAAACCTCAAATCTCTTTTCAATCCTACCCTACACACTTAGGGAGACTGAATGAATTGGATTAGACCCATTGGAAATAGTGATAGTATATGTTTTTTTTATATCAGCTTTTGGGAAGAACCTGATTAGATATTTTAATTTTTAGCCCGAATAGTCTTGACAAATCATCCCTCCTGGTTATTAAGCCACCAAAGCCTGACATAACTTATCTTCAAGTTCGTTTTCTTGTTCCGTCATGTCTTGAATCGCTCGGTTGAGAATTTGCTGCGTGTCAAAGCCCACAGATTGCAGTTGTAACCACTGTCCGGCTGTATTCCCTTGGCGGAGAATCTTTTTCAGGGGCGAGAGGAAGCAACTGAAGCCTTTTGCTTTGGCAATGGGTAAAACCTCTTGATAGAGTTCATCAATCCATTCCCGTGCCGAAATCGTTCTGCCATCCTGCCAATGGGTGAGTTTTGCATCTAAGCTAGACTGGGCAACCGCCATTTCATTGGCTTCAGTGAGGGCGACTAAATCACCTGCACGAGTGGATACATTACCGTTATAGAGCGGATCAAGATGCGGATCGTTTAAAACCTGGGTTAACCGGGCTTCCAGTAAAGCTGTTATCGCTAGCAACGCAATCGGATCAACGACTAAATCACAAATTCTCAATTCCAGACGATTTAAATCATAGGGGCGTCGATTACCATTGGGACGAACCGATGACCAAAGATGGCGCACGTTACACATGGTTCCGGCTTCGAGTTGGGCTTCTGTCCACTCAATAAAGTGAGCATGGCTTTCAAATAGGGGAACCTGAGACGGCGTTTGCGGAAAAATCGCCCAGCGAGTGGAGTGATACCCTGTGGCTTGTCCGTCGAGAAAGGGAGATGATGCGCTTAACGCTAGGTATAAGGGGGCTTCTACTCGTACCAGACGGCAGGCTTGCATCAGCACTTCTGGGTCAGAAATGCCCACATTGATATGAACACTAGCGGTGACCACATTACTTCCATAGGTTTTCTCAATGTAGTCATGATAAGGATTTTGCGGGTCAGAGCGGTAGAAGCGATCGCTCCCTCCTAGAGACAGGGTACTGCCGGGAATCAGGGTGTAGTTTCCCAGAGTTTTCAGATAAGTGCGGAGGTGCTGGCGTGGGCGTACCAAAGCGCATAAGAGGCGGTCATAGCAGCATAAAGGAGCCGTGGTATATTCGACATTGCGGGTATCGGGTTCCCGCATGAAGCCATCCAAGGATGCCACAATCCGATCAGACAGACCAACAATCTCCCCAAGGGGAGTGCCAGTATACATCTCAATTTCAAAGCCTTTCGATAGCAGCACAGTATCTCCTAGAGCTGGGTAGAGCAACCTCTTAACTCTTCAAGTGTATCAGTGCTGAGAGATTGATTATAAATTTTGAATGATTCTAGACAAGCGCGGCATTGCCGTGCCTCTAGAGGTAACGCCTTCCATTCCCTGTTCTCTTCATACCCGATGATGATAAACATCATTAACCGTATGTCAGGTGGGCAATGCCCACCCTACGTCTACGTCTGATGACGATAAACATCATTAGCGGCACGATGGAGGAGAGAGTGACGGTAGATTAATGCTTTCAGGTCATCTCCATAGCCGCCTCCAATCACACTGGCGACAGGGTAGCCTGCGGCGATACAGGTGCTGAGTACCTGCATTTCACGTCGGTAAATTCCCGTATCGGTTAGGGCTAGCTTACCAAAGCGATCGCAAGCGTGGGTATCTACTCCAGCATCATAGAGAACCAAGTCAGGCTGGAAGTCAGAGAGGATATCGGGGAGATAGTGGGCTAAGGTTTGTAGGTAAGCATCGTCATCCATACCCACAGGGAGAGGAATGTCAAGATCACTTTTTTGTTTCGTGGCGGGGAAATTGACCTGACAGTGCATGGAGAAGGTAAAGACAGTGGGGTCATTTTGGAAAATAAACGCCGTACCATCTCCTTGGTGAACATCGAGGTCAAGAATTAGGATTTTTTGGACTAATCCCAGAGTCTGGAGGACACGAGTCGCGATCGCCAAATCGTTAAAGATACAAAAGCCTGATCCGTAGCTGGGAAACGCATGATGAGTTCCTCCCGCCGTATTACAAGCAATACCATGACTCAGGGCAAGTTGAGCCGTCAGAATTGTCCCCCCAACCGCCGTACAGGTTCGCGTCACCAAGCCGGGACTCCAGGGTAATCCAATCCGACGCTGGGCTTTCGGGTCAAGTGTACCGTTACAGTAAGCCTGGATGTAGTCAGGGATGTGGATGAGTTGAATCCATTCTGTGGGTGGGGGGTTGGGAGTGTGGATGTCTTCAGGAGTGACAATCGTATCGGCGAGGAGGAGTTCACAGAGTTTGCCGAATTTGGACATGGGAAAGCGATGTCCGGGTGGAAGGGGGGTAACGTAGTCGGGGTGATAGACGATTGGCAGGTTCATGACGGTAGTCAATAGTCAGTCATGAACTATTGTCATTGATTGGTTCCTTCCCGTTTCATTGATCGCTGTATAGGCTTATTTCTCGCCTCTTTGTAGAATGTCGCTAACATTAAGAGCCTGGAAATAAATTTCCGGCTTAAAGCTAAAGTAAGCTAAAGCTTACTGGGGAAGCCTTTGATATCATGTCCTGACGATTGCCCATAATTGCAATGCGGTAAAAACCAAGGTTTCAGGCGTTTTATTCAGAGGTGTTTGACCGGACATAATATGAACCCGTTTTAACGGGTTTAAGCTTTTAGCCCGTAGACGCGGAGCGGCTTCTCTTCGAGTACTTGAGTTCAGGGCTTGAGTTCAGGGCTTAATTCTCTTTCAGAAGGAAGAGGCTTAGGGTAATGTAAACTTGGCTGGTGTTGCTTACTGAGAATTTTCATAGTTCGCGATCGCGTCTAACATTTTCTCCCTACTACCATAGTACGATTGGATGGTTTCAGCGATTTCCATGGCACGATCCGACTTACCCGCAGCCGCTAACTCGCGCACGATTGTATCCAAGGTACTGACTTTTACCCAGAAGTTTTCAATGGTTTTAGCTACGTGAATGGCTTGTTCATACTGTTTGGCTTTTATTAACTCGTGTATAATGGCAGCGGATGCCTTATCTTTCGCCACGTCATTTTGTATGGTTTTAGCCCTATTTAGCGCTTGGGTATATTTGCTATTTTGGGCATAATTTAACGATTCATAAATTATTTTTCCGTCTTCTCCCAAAGTCGTAGACATTTCTGAATAATCAGAATCTACTCTTGTTGTCCCCACTCCGCATTCTAGTACACCATTTTTTACAACTGGATCAGCAGGAGGTGTTTTTCCGGAATATTTCGACTCACAAAAAATTACTACTGTTGTTAATTTATTGGTATCCGGTTTGGGTTTCCCTAAGAATACACCGCCAACAAAGCCTTTAAGGTAACTTTTCTTAGAAATTGCATAGTTAAAAGCATATAAGGGAGTAGCCTGAGTTGAATAGATGTAAGATTTTGTTTCCGTTGCTATTCCTAAACCAAGATCATCCATGGAATCAGAAAATTCATCTTTATCCCGGAAATAAGATTGTTGTGCTCGATTCATTGAACCACCATAATCTTGTGCTTCTGATTCAGAGTATTCTGTATCTATTTTCTTGAATGTGGGCAAGATTAAGCCAAAAACAACCCCAGCAGTAATACTAAACTGAAGTGTTATTAAAACGAAGAGACGTAGATGGCGAGATTTACGTCTATTTTTTTGGTGAATATTTTGTACAGTTTTAGCAATTATTTCTCGACGAATTGCATCAATTTCTAGCAATGCTGATTTAGCTTTTCTGGCTTGAGGAAACCGTTTTTCTAGCGCTGGTTCAGTCATCATCTCAAGCCATTTCGCAAAAACATGATTTAAATTAACTTGAATATTTGTCTGAAAGTCCAGTCGCATATCAGATTGCGGTAAATTAGCAGGAGCAATACCTGTCAATAGATGAATTAATGTTGCTCCCAAGGCATAAAGATCACTGGCGGGTACAGCACGCCCCCAGAGTTGTTCTGGTGGCGTATAGCCGCTAGTTCCGACGACAGTAAACGTGACACCTTCAGCTTTAGCTTTATCTTGCACCGCACCAAAATCAACTAGATAGATTTGATTGTTTTTTCCTAAAATTAGGTTACTTGGCTTAATGTCGCGATGGATAATAGGGGGACTCAGTTCATGCAAGTCGGTTAAAATAGTCAGAATCTCTTCAGCCAAGCAACGGACTTGATGTTCGGGAAAACGCTTACCTTGATCAAGCAACTGTTGTAACGATTGACCAGGAATGTATTCTTGTACTAAGGCAAACCAACGTAATCCAGTACCATCTTCCTCGTCCACTGAAAAATAGTCGAGATAGCGAGGAATCCGGGGATGATTGATATTTTTGAGTACCTGAGCTTCCCGTTCAAATAATTTGAGATGCTCCCATTGCATCTGAGGACTAAAGGGGAGTAATTTAATAATAACTAATTTTCGTTTAGATTCGGATGCTAAATCAAGGGCTCGCCAAGTCTGACGACTCGGTCTTTCGCTAATTTTTTCTCGGAGTTGATAGCGTTTATTTAAAACATATTTCGTTGTTTTCATGTTTTTACCTCCTGCTTTAATCAAATAATGTTTAATTTATTTGACTTGTTTTTTAGATGATTCTGCTAGTATTTTGCAGGTTAGCACTGATGTCACAATAAAAAAAGGAATCATTAAAAACATGAGAACTCCTTCTCCGGCTCGACATTCTTGCATACAAAATCCTATCATTGTACTAAAAAACATCATAAATGGAATCACGAGCGACGCGGCAATACCTAGTACAATGTATATTTTAATTATCCATGACCAGAATATTGTCAAGGATGGTTTAACCAAAACTTTATTTCGATCAATGCGACGATGATTTTTATATAAATAGTATCGATTAAGATTATTGAGTGTGGATGTAGCTTGAGACGCACAATTAAATCGCCGCTCCAAATTTGGATCAGTCAGGGATTCCAGCCAATTCACAAAACTAGGACTTAAACTGACCCTATCGCGAAAATGAATACGTAAATTTTGCTGAGGTAAATCAGCGGGTGCTGTCCCCGTTAATAAATGAATTAATGTAGCGCCCAACGCATATAAATCTGAGGCGGGAACTGCTTTACCCCAAAATTGTTCGAGGGGGGCATAACCTGCTGTACCGACAACCGTAAACGTGACGCCTTCAACTACAGTGGGGTCAGCAACAGCGCCAAAATCAACTAAATAGACAGATGCACCTTGAGCCGCATCGACATCCTCTTGAAAAATTAAATTACTGGGTTTAATATCGCGATGCAGTACAGGTAGATTCAACCCATGTAAATAGCTCAAAATCTCTAAAATTTGAATCGCGATGGAACGTACCTGAGCGAGTGTGAAATGCTTTCCCTGATTAAGTAATTGCTGAAGCGATTGACCGGGAATATAATCCTGTACTAAACAAAACCAGCACAATCCTTGACCCATCTGTTCATCTAAGGAAAAATAATCCCGATGTTTCGGGATGCGGGGATGGTTCAAGGTTTTGAGAACCTGCGCCTCACGTTCAAAGAGTTTAAACTCGTCCCACTCCATCTGAGGACTAAACGCCAGTAGCTTGACGATTACCTGTTGTGGTGGTGTTTGGGTGGTATCTTCAGCTAGCCAGGTTTGACGCCCCGCATTTTGGGATAAACATTGTTGTAGTTGGTAGCGATTCTGTAAGAGTTGTTTGGCTTTTAGCATAGGAGGGCGCTTCCAGAATGGGGTTACTCAGAGCTATCTCTGAATCTAGGAAGCTTATGCAGTTTGTAGAGACGTTCCATGGAACGTCTCGCCTCTACACCAATTTTTTGCTAGCCTTTTGGAAGCGCCGAAACCATTGATATATGTGACTCATAAGGGGATGTGGAAAACCTCTCCCTAGCCCTCTCCTACAAGGAGAGGGAAGCGGAATATATTTTTTTATTGGGAGAGGCTTTGAATCTTGCTCGCTACTAATACCCAATTTAAATGCATGACAGCTTATCCTCCAGGGAGCGAGTAAGACAAACGACAAATGACCAATGACCAATGACCATTCTCAAGCCAATCCCTGAGAGACAAAACCAGCCCAATAATAGGGATGAGAAAAAGGCTGTTTCTCCTGCGCCAACGACTGCAAATGCTGCTGTTGTACCTGAATTTTATCCGCTAAATCCTGCCACTTCTGGCACTCAGCCACATCACCCTTAACGTTGGCATCATTCCGCCGAGTCATCGCCTGATCATACTGCTGTTGCAACGACTTGCCCATCTCCCCTTGATAATTCCTGGCAAACTCCTCTCCGGTTAAATTCCGCAATTTAATCTGCCCCTGCTGTAACGCCTGAGAACGGCTCATCCCCGCCTGACGGAAATTGTAGTAAAAAATCGCTAATAGGGCGCTGGCTAAGTCCTCTACCGACCACTGCGTACTCACTACACTCCTGGCTCCAGCACAGAGAAATCCGGTGGCTAAACTGAGTAAATCATCGGTAACTTCGTTAACACTAAAATTAACTTCGCAGCAGCAGGCAAATACATCGGATAAATCGGGCATTCGCCAACCGGGGCTGATGAGTTGACTCAGGGTTAGGGAACCATCCCCTAATACTAAATAAGAGTTTAGAGGTTGTGCAGGATTCGATGTGGCATGATGGCTAGAGTGGAGAAAGGGAGCGTCTCGACACTAATCCTTACCAATATGACAAAAGACAAATGACAAATGACAAAGGACAGCGATACAATCATGTATCTCTACTTTCGCTGACCCATTTAAGACAAAGGACATAGCGTGCTTCTAGCGATATGTAGGGGCGCATGGCGTGCGCCCACGAGTATAACGAATAACGAATGACAAATGACAAATGACAATTCTCGCCGTTAACGTTACTCCCACCTACTGACTCATCCCGTTTTCTGCTTATGCAACTGTACACATCCCGGCGTCGAACCAAGATTGTAGCCACGATTGGTCCTGCTACCAGTCATCCAGAGATACTCAGAGATCTGATTAAAGCAGGTGCGACAACGTTACGGCTCAACTTTTCCCATGGCACTCATGATGACCATCAGCGTAGCATCCGCCTGATTCGCCAAACCGCCTTTGAACTGAATCAACCCGTAGGTATCCTGCAAGACTTACAAGGACCGAAAATCCGCTTAGGCAAATTTGAGAACGGTTCGATTACACTAGAACGAGGCGATCGCTTCACCTTAACCAGTGAACCTCTAATCGGCACTCAGGAGATCAGTTCTGTCACCTATCAACCCCTTGCTGATGAAGTCCCTAATAATGCCACGATTCTCTTAGATGATGGCAGAGTGGAGATGCAGGTGGAAGAGATTAATCGAGAGAAACGCGCCTTACATTGTCGGGTCGTTGTCGGTGGTAAACTTTCCAATAACAAAGGGGTCAACTTTCCAGGGGTCTACCTCTCCATTCGCGCCCTCACGGATAAAGACCGCCGGGATTTGATGTTTGGCTTAGACCAAGGGGTCGATTGGATTGCCCTTAGCTTTGTGCGTAATCCCCAGGATGTCCTGGAAATCAAAGAACTGATTACCAGTGCTGGGAAAGATGTTCCAGTTATTGTCAAAATTGAAAAGCACGAAGCCATTGAACAAATGGAGGCTATCCTCTCCCTCGCTGATGGGGTGATGGTGGCGAGGGGTGACTTAGGGGTAGAATTACCGGCTGAGGATGTGCCTATCTTACAAAAGCGGCTGATTACCACCGCCAATCGTCTGGGAATTCCGGTGATTACCGCCACCCAGATGCTGGATAGCATGGTCAACTCTCCACGCGCTACCCGTGCAGAGATTTCCGATGTAGCGAATGCCATTTTAGACGGCACCGACGCGGTAATGCTGTCCAATGAAACCGCCGTGGGTAACTATCCCGTAGAAGCCGTCTCCACGATGGCAAAAATTGCCACCCGTATCGAACAAGAGGAAATTGTGCGGAATATGGAAGATACCCGCCGTTCAATTCCCAATGCGATATCTCAGGCGGTGGGTCAAATTGCCGAACAGTTACAAGCCTGTGCAATTATGACCCTAACTAAAACGGGTTCCACTGCGCGAAATGTCTCTAAGTTTCGCCCCTCAACTCCGATTCTGGCAGTAACACCCCACGTCGATGTGGCGCGACAATTGCAACTGGTGTGGGGAATTCGCCCCCTATTGGTGCTGGATTTACCGTCAACGGGTCAAACCTTCCAAGCCGCAATTAATGTCGCCCAGGAAAAGCAGCTTGTCGCTGAGGGGGATTTGGTAGTGATGACAGCAGGGACATTGCAAGGGGTGCCGGGTTCCACGGATTTAATTAAAGTGGAAGTGGTCACGGCTGTACTGGGTCAAGGGATTGGCATTGGTAAAGGGTCAGTGAGTGGTTTAGCGCGGGTCGCCTATAGTGCGGCAGAGGTGAATAACTTTAATCCGGGCGAAATCTTGGTGGTTCCGTCAACCAGTGCGGATTTTGTTGATACCATGCGTAAAGCATCAGGGGTAGTGACGGAGGAAGATAGTTTAACCAGCCACGCGGCGGTGATTGGAATGCGCTTGGGAGTTCCGGTGATTGTCGGCGTGAAAAATGCGACTCAGCGGATTCGGGATGGGGCGATTATCACCCTGGATACCCAGCGCGGTTTAGTCTATTCTGGGGCGATGGCAGCGAGTCCAAGTAGCAGTGGGGCGGTCATGGTGTGATAATTACCGTGTGGCGTAGGGGCGGGTTTAGGGATTTGGGTTTCGCGATTGATGATCACCTTTGTACAAAACCCGCCCTGAGATGGTGGTGTAGGGGCGGGTTTAGGGACTTGGGTTTCGCGATTGATGATCACCTTTGTACAAAACCCGCCCTGACCAATTGAATTAACACACCTTCGAGTTAACATCGGTGGGTTACGGCGGATAGGTTCACTGAAGGGCGATTGCTTCTGTGAAAATACCGCCTAACCCACCCTACCCCTGTACATCTATTCCAGACTATCGCTGGGTTTGATAAACTTGTACAGGTCGATCAATCCCTTTGAAGCGATACTCGTCCATTAATTTCAAGCCTTGCTTGTGCGTCAGTAAGGCATAGGTATCTTCACTGATCACACATTCCCCAGGCTGACAAATCGCTTCCATTCGCGCCGCCAGGTTAATGGTTGCGCCTAAGGCGGTATATTCGACCCGTTGAGAACTGCCCACATCTCCCACCACGGCTTTGCCACTATTCACGGCAATCCGTAATTGTAAAGGTTCTAGTAATACTCCATCGCCATTAAGTTTATCTAAACGATTCAGCATTCCCTTCGCAGTCGCCAAGGCGCGGTCAGCATGATCCGGTTGAGATTCGGGAGCGCCAAAAAATGCCATAATGCAATCGCCAATATATTTATCGAGGGTGCCATTAAAGGCAAAGAGTTCTTGCAGCATCTCCTCAAATAAACTATTCAGCAATTGAGCAATCTGGACTGGACTTAACCGTTCTGAGAGCGCGGTAAAGCCGACAATATCGGCAAATAGGATACTGATTTCGCTTTCGGCGACGGGTAAACGACCATCGGGTAATGTTTTATAGGCAATGAGTTGTTGAACGACGGCGGGGGAGTGATAGCGTTCTAACCGTTGGCGAATCATTTCTTCGCTGGTGAGTTTCTGGGTCAAGAGCCAGCGTTGTACACTCGATGCGACCAGATTGGCTAAGGTGGAAAAAAAGCTGAGGTCTTCTTCGCCTTCTTGCGTCCAATGGGTTGACGAGTGATGGGCATCGGCATATAATACGCCAACTACCTTATTTTCATCCCAAAGGGGAACCGCGATCGCGCTGCGAATTCCTTTGTACAGGATACTGACTTCTCCCTCAAAGCGTTGGTCAGCTTGGGCATCGGCGGTTTGAATCGCGACTTTTTCAGTAAAGACTTTTTGACAGATACTCCGACTAATCCAATGGCTGGACTCGGCTAAACTTTGCTGCTGATTGACGTTTCTGGATGCGGCATTGAGTAACTCTAATTCCCGTGAACCCGTTACATCGACCAATAAAGCAATCCGTTCGATGCTTTCAAGATAGCGAAAGACCACATCCTTGACCCGTGAGAAAATGGCTTCGATGGATTCAGCCCCACTTAAACCCTTGGCTATCTCAACCAAGTCCTTAAGCCGAGCAATGGTTGTTTCCTTGACGCTAAGCTCATCCCCTTTATCTTTCGCTTGTATCCATTGCTGTTGCAATTCTTTAACACTGCGAAGGATAGTGGCTTCTGCGGGTATCTGTTCGACTGGTGGGACGGTGTTGGTTCGTCGAGACGGAGCCGCTAAAATAACCACAATGCTGACATCCCCGAACCAAATCACATCTCCGTTTTTCACCAGTTGCGGCGAGGTAATCTGACGTTCGTTCAGTAGCGTCCCGTTTTTGCTCCCCATATCCTTAATCATCCAATTGTCGGTTGCCGTTTTCAACAGCCGAGCATGATATCGGGATACCCCTTCGTAGGGTAAGGTTAGGTCGCACTCCGGTAAGCGACCAATAGTAAATACATCCTGATTTACTGTCACCGTTTTTTCGGTTTTTCCTTGGTGCAGGCGCAGTTTGAGTTCAGCCATACTTAAGATACGTCCTGGAAGCGAATATGGGGCGCAAAACGTTTTTCGATAATCCTAATCCCGTAGATTAATCTTAGTGCATTGATTTAGGAACACCCGCCGTTCGGATCGAATGAGATAAAACCCCCACGATCCGGATCTCACAGCTTCTGCGGTGAAAAACTGATTCGGCTAAACGTTTACGCCCGGGCAGCGATCAATATTATAATGATAGGCACATTACTAGACCAACGTTAGACAATAACGGTTGCTCCGGTGAATCGTTCGCGATCGCCAGTCAGTTCCTCATCTCACCCGAATCCGATTACTCACTCGCCTTGCACCTTATCCATATTAATCGGTGTCGGTGTGTTTACTCTAGGCGCGATCGCGATTTTGGGGATTAACCGATTATCAACATCGCCAACGACGCCACAAAACACCGTAGAACTCACCCAGAATCAACTTCAAACTGAACCTACAACCCATCCACCTGAACCTGAACCCGCCCAGAGTTACGTCATTGTTACCACACCCACTAATTTACGCTCGTTATCTGGACGCCAGAAAACGGGGACTGTTTTGCAAAAAGATACTCAATTAACGGTAACGGGAAACGAAGAAAACGGTTGGATCGAAATTAGTTAACCAGAGCCAGGTTGGATCGGGAAGGGTCGAACCAAAAATACTTGCCCTGCCAATTAAGATGTTGTTAGGGTTAAGCTGTCATGCATTTAAATTGGGTATTAGTAGCGAGCAAGATGCAAAGCCTGCGGCATGGCTTCGCTAAACGCACTACACGGCTTTCACCATTATTGACATTAAGGTTTAAATGCCGAACAGCTTAATTTACTTATATTATTATTTCTCTGGAAAATTTGTTTGGGTAATAAACGCTCCATAATAACTGCTGAAGCACCAGAATTGTATTAGAGGAGCCATTATAAATTTATGAAATTTTTCTAAGATATAGTGTTGAATTGCTTCAAGTCTTAAAGAACTCGTAGCAGTCATGTCAATCGGTGTGAATACTTTCATGATTGAGTCTCCGAGATTTTCCGAAGAGAGCCGACAAGATTTTTGCATCCCTGGCAAGTTGTTGCTCTGGACGTGCCAGACGGGAGTAATCAGGGATAAAGCGCATGATCAAAACCCCCTTTATTGTATTTTAGGTTAAATTCGTTACTTTTTTTCCTCAATCCATGGGTTATTTGCAATCCTTACGGTTCCCTGTGACGCACCGAGCGTGTTACCGAGCGTGTTACTGAGCGAAGCGTTCGACTGAACTTCGACAGGCTCAGTTGCCGCGCTCACGCCGAAGTCCGAAGTAAGTCGAGGTAAGCCGAGGTCTTCCCTCTTCCCTGGTACTCATGATCGCAATTGAATGAAGAACAGGAGGTCAATTAAGTCTTCTTTCTGATTTTTTCCGTAAAATGGCGGATGCCACTTGAGTCAAAAAAGGATAAGTTTATTATTTAATGGTTGAAATATCAGTAATTTCCCGTAGATAGATAAATGCACTTAAGTATGGGTATCAATAGGTATTGTGGAAAATACCTAAATCTTTATCCTGGCTTTATGGGAATTTAAGAAAACCTGTTAGATAATGGTCTATAAGTCGAGGCGGATCTTAACATTGTGTTTAAATTTACGATTGTCATCACCACCTACAACCGTTTGTCTCTGCTAAAACGAGCCGTTGAATCAGCATTGGCACAAACGTTACCCTGTGAAGTGATTGTTGCTGACGATGGTTCCTCAGATGGTACAGAGGCATACATCCATAGTTTAGGCGATCGCGTGGTTTATCACCGCAATCCGGTTAACGTGGGACATTGCGCCACGATGAACGCCGCCGTTAAGCTAGCGCAAGGGGATTGGATTAAACCCATTGACGATGATGACTATCTTGCCTCCAATTGTATTGAGGAATTAACTAAGGCGATCGCCAGATATCCTCAAGCGGTTCTCTGTTCAACTCAGGCGATACAAGTCAACGAAAAGGGTCAAGAAGTATCACGTACTCAACCAATTAAAAATGCTCCGATTAACTATGTGCCTCAGTCTGAGATCCATTATCGGATGCTTTTAGAGCAACTGCCCTTTGGGACACCTGTACAAGTTGCCTTTCGCAAAGATGCCTTTGTCAAATCCGGGGGATGGGATTCCAGCTTTGAAGTGAACTACGATGATATTGACTCGTGGGTGAAAATTGCCCAATATGGAGATGCCATCTTAGTGAATCAGCATCTCGCCTACCGGACGTTATGGCATCAAGGGAATCATCTCAAGTTTTCCCTCCAACAGCGCCTGCAAAAGCATATCTCGATTAAAGAAAAAATTTATAAATTTGTCCATCCAAAGTATCGTGATTCTCTACCCTCGTTGCAAGATATTCAGGATTTTTTGACGTTGTACTGGAGTTTAGTGGGCTTCAAGCAAGGGAAATTTGCTCAGGCGCTTCCCCTGTTATTTCCCGCTTTGTTTTCTCGGAAAGGTTGGCACCTTTTAACTCAAGTTATTTACGCTCGCAAAGTTTATCAAACGTCCCAGCAAGATTGCCAAGAACCAAGACCCAAGCAAATGCCTTTATTCTCTGAAATATAGAGACGTTGGCTACAACGTCTCTACACGATTACTTGAAACTCTTCTCTTTTGTCTTAGAGTTCGGCTGGGATTTTTCAAATTTCTTGTGAACGAACCAACCGAGTCCTAACAATCCAAATGCGGCGGACGAAACCGGTTCAGGAACCGACTGGGGTTCTGAATCTAGGGCTTCTAGAGCATCGTCAGCGAGTTGTGCATGGGCAACTGTGGTTGGGTGAATACCATCCCAGAACAAATACTCATCTGGGTTATCACAGACTTCAAACTCTTGTGTTCCATCTAATTTACCGTCATCCTTGAGGGGATGAATGCAAGAGTCGGTAACATTGGTGAAACCCTTGACTTCGGGATTGGCGATGGTTTTATTCAGGAGCGAAAAAGCATCAAGCTGTGCAATATTGATGTTATTCAATTGGCTCAAATTATCAAGACTTGCGTCTAATAGAGTGTTATGGGTTTGAGATAATAAGCTAAGATTCATGGATATCTCATCACCCATGCTCAGTGCCCGAGGAGTTTTACCCAAATCTGGCAAGTTAGGGACAAGGAAATTACGCCCTCCTAAATCATAGAGTGTTTGTACCGCTTCAGCTAAATTCCCTACTGTTTCCATCGGGTCAGGGTCGGGTACAAGCTGGTAATCGTTAGGACCTCCCCAAATCACGTAAAGTGCATCCTCATCGGCTTGTTGACCTGCTGCGGCTAGATCATCTTCAAACCAATCAACCTGAGTTAACATTCCCGGTATCAGTCCACCCAACTCACCAACCCCTTCGGTACCCGTTTGAGCCCCACCGAAGGCGAAGTTCACGCTGTTGGTCGCCGTCGCACCATTAAAATATGGGCTAACTTGAGGTTGACCGTCATCAGTAAATGCGATCGGGGAAGGTATATTAGAACCGGGAAACAGCACGGATAATTCCGTAGAGGGGATCAGGTTTATTCCCAAATCCTCTGCCAAATAATCGCTCCAGACTAGACCATTAGAAAAACGTCCGTCCTCATCGTAGGGGGGAACAGGAGGTTCAATCGGTATTTCATTTTGTTCAGGTAGTAGGATATTGGCAGCGGTTGTGGCATTGAAAATGTTACCCGGATCAGAGAGACTATCACCAAAGACGTACATTTTGCTAAATGTAGCCGCTAAAGCCTCTGTGGGCAACATGAACGAAAATACAGTAAATCCGAGGGCGATAATTGGTTTTTTCATGAGAGGTCTTTACAGTTGTTGCTAATTTGGACAATGAGGGTGTGGCATAGACTCCCTGGAAAACCGAGGGATATTCTGTGCCTCAATGGGTTTGTATGCAGACGATTTTGATAAATCTTGATGCGGTTATAACCTACCCAGCCTACCCACCATGAGGTCTGGGATTGTTATAGTAGAGAGTGATATCAATAAAAGGTAAAGGGTGATGATCAAGAAGTTTTACTGAGTCTTACCCAATATCCTATATCCGTACTCTGTACAAATTACCGAATATGAGCAAAGTTCTCAAGTCAGTTTTCAATTTTACTCCTTAAAAAGATACGAGGTGGCGATTGTTTAAATAAATGCATAATTCTTTACCAATAAACACCCTGCTTAAACAAACTATATATTAGATTATCTTAATAAAGCTGTAAGCGCAACACAAATCTTAAAAATTCTCTCAAGATAAACGTAAAGCGATGAATTATAATAACAAGTTTAATTTCCGTCAACCCCCGATATGATGACTTTTAAATATCCGGACATAGCCACTCAAGCAATCTCCAGAATTTTATCGGAAAAGCGTTCCGCCTATAATCGAAATGCGGCGCTGTTTGACGTACAAGAACCCATTACCAGTGCGTCGCCAGAGGTACGTCAGATTATAGAGAGAGTGTTGCAAGCCGAAAAAGATAAACTTTATATGAAGACCCCCCGCCATATCAATGATGACATCTTGAGAATTGTCAAGGAAGAAGTGCAGTCAACAACCCACCACTGACCCTAGGGGTACAGTGGGGGCTTGAAAGAAAGCCCTAGTTGACCAGTCTAAGTACTTTTGTACTCCGTTTTTTGAGTCAAGACACCTACAAATACGACGCCAGTTTGTTGCTCTGTCATCTAATGTTAAACAACCATTTGGGAGGTACTGCGTTAGGTCTAACAAGTTCAAAAGCAATCAGAAAAAGGGCAATCAGGACATTAAGGATGGGTATTCATACGCAAATTAAGTTGGATATTTTCGGGGTATTGAACCCCAGAAAATATCCCCCGTTTCCTCCCGCCACTGACCCTGACCTAGATACAGGTTCAGTGGGGGTCTCCACGGGGGAAGACAGATGAAGCTGAGGTCAATCCGGCTGTGCAATTTTCGCCAGTTTTACGGGAAGACACCCGAAATAACTCTGGCAACTGGCGATCGCAATACGACGGTGATTCATGGTAACAATGGTGCTGGAAAGACGACCCTATTAAATGGCTTCACCTGGGTTCTGTACGAGAAATTCACGGCGGCGTTTGCGTCTCAAGAACAACTGGTCAACAAACGGGCAATTAGTGAAGCCGCCCTAAAGGAATCGGTAGAATGTTGGGTGGAAATTGGGTTTGAGCATCAGAATAAGCGTTATCAGGCAAAGCGACTCTGCCGCGCTTACAAGACAGAAGCGGGCGTGGAACAGGGTAAAAGCGAATTATACCTGCAAATTGCCGATGATGATGGTCGCTGGCTGCTACCGCAACAACTGCCAGAAGATATCATTGGGCGTATCTTACCAGCAAGCCTACATCAATACTTCTTCTTTGATGGAGAACGCATCGAGCAAATTGCCCGATCTGATAAAAAAGCCGACATTGCGGAAGCGACGAAGACATTGCTTGGCGTTGAGGTGTTAAATCGATCAATTAAGCATCTCAAGGAAGCCAGAAAAACCTTGGAAGCCGAGTTGTCCTTGATTGGCGATTCACAAACCAAAAAACTACTCAAAGAACAAAAGCAACTGGAGCAAAAAAGTCACAATCTAGTAAATCGTCAAGTCGAAATCGAGCAGGAATTAGCCCACCACGATGAATTAAAGCAAACCTTGAGTAGTCGCTTATTAGAACTCGGTGGCGCTCAAGAGTTGCAACAGCTACGGGATGAACTAGAAGCACAACAAACATTACATCGAGACCAGCTTAAACAGGCAAAAGATAACCTTAAACGCGCCCTATCTACACGCAGCTATACTGTATTATTATCCCCCGTGATCGCAGCGTTTCAGTCCATTGTCGAAGACTTGCGATCGCGCGGCGAACTTCCGGTTGGCATTAAACAGCAATTTGTCCAAGATTTACTGCACAGTCAGCATTGTATTTGTGGTACTCAACTACAGGAAGGAACCCCAGCCTATCAACAGGTTGCGGCTTGGATGGATAAAGCGGGATTAGCCGATGTGGAAGAAACCGCGATTCGCTTAGGGGTACAGGTTGGTGAAATTGAACGGCAAATTCCCGATTTTTGGGCAGAAGTAGATCAGCAACAGATGATCCTCTCTCAAGAACGATCCGAACTCTCGCGCATTGAAACCCAACTGGATGATATTAGAAAAAAGCTGATCACGTTTCCAGATGAAGATATTAGCAAACTGCAAAAGCGCTTAGATGAAATTGAGGTGACGCTTCGGGATTTAACCTTAGAAAAGGGAGCAAATCAGCAGCAAATTGAACAGTTAGCCACTGACATTCAAGCCATCGTCAAGCAAATTTCCAAACATCAAATGAATCAGGCAAAGCAAGCATTGGCGCAACGGCGGATTGTGGCAACTCAGGACGCGATTGAACGATTAATTGAAGTTAGAACCCGACTAGATAATCAGTTTCGCACGTCTTTAGAAAAGCGAGTTCAGGAGATTTTTACCGGGATTTCGTTTACCCCTTATCTGCCTAAACTGAATCAGAACTATGAATTAACCTTAGTGGAAAAAACCTCTGGAAACGAAGAACTCGTGGCGGCGTCTACGGGAGAAAACCAAATTCTCAGCCTGTCATTTATTGGCGGAATTATTGATCGGGTGCGGGATTGGATTCAAGAACAGGCACTGATGGGACCTGATAGTAGTACCTTTCCTATTGTCATGGATTCACCTTTTGGCAGTTTGGATGAAATTTACCGCCGCCAAATTGCCCAAACCCTGCCCACTTTAGCCAATCAGTTAGTCGTGTTAGTCACTAAGACTCAATGGCGAGGAGAGGTGGCGCAAGAGATGGAACCCTATATTGGTCGAGAATACGTTCTGGTTTACAATTCACCGAAACCCGAGTGCGATCGCGATCGCATGGAACTTGGAGGCGTTGGCTATGATTTAGTCAAACCGAGTCCGAATGAGTTTGAATATACAGAAATTGTTGAAGTGGAGTATGTTTTTTAGCTAACCCGGCGATTCATCCCACGCTCAATCAAAGATTAGAGCGTGGGATGAATCGCCAGTATTAAAAGTTAATTTGTACCTGATTACTGGAGAGCCACCGTAGTAAGTAATTCCAGCTTTAACCGCCTTGACATAATCGCCCTTCCTAAACCCGTGGCGGGTAACTGTGCCGCCGTAGTCTCGCCGTTCCCCCCCCTTGCTGAGCACACGTTAGTAGCGTGGGGTTGTTGAACAATCGCCCCCACACCATCAGCGATTAGTAATCGAAATCGCCCATACCAGCGCCAGCACCAGCACCTTCCTTGGGTTCAGGCTTGTCAACTACGATACATTCAGTAGTCAATACCATACCCGCGATTGAGGCGGCATTTTGCAGGGCGGAACGAGTCACCTTAGCGGGGTCAACGATACCAGCTTCAAACATATCAACGAACTCATTCGTCGCTGCGTTGTAGCCAACATTGAAGTCTTTCTCTTTCACCCGCTCAGCGATAACCGCACCATTTTGACCCGCATTCTCAGCAATCCGCTTCAGGGGTGCTGGGAGCGCACGGGACACAATAATCGCCCCAATCAAACCTTCACCGCTCAGGTTTTCATTTGCCCACGATTCCAGGGTTGGGGTCAGGTGAGCCAGAGTTGTACCACCACCGGGAACAATCCCTTCTTCTACCGCCGCTTTTGTCGCGTTAATCGCGTCTTCTAAGCGCAGCTTGCGGTCTTTCATTTCGGTTTCGGTAGCCGCCCCGACTTTGACCACAGCAACGCCACCGGACAACTTCGCCAAACGTTCTTGTAGTTTCTCCTGGTCGTAGGAGGAATCGGATTCTTCAATCTGACGACGGATTTGTTCACAACGAGCTTTAACACCCGCTTCGTTGCCTTCCGCCACAATCGTGGTGTTGTCTTTGGTGATGGTAATGCGACGTGCCTTACCCAGCATCTCTAGCTTGGTGTTTTCCAGCTTCAGACCCGCGTCTTCGGTGATGAGTTGACCACCGGTCAATACGGCGATATCTTCCAGCATGGCTTTACGGCGATCGCCAAAACCAGGAGCTTTAACCGCCGCGACATTCAGCACACCGCGCAGGCGGTTGACCACCAGAGTCGCTAGGGCTTCTTTTTCAATGTCTTCAGCCAGAATCAGCAGAGGGCGACTGGAACGGGCAACTTGCTCGAGTACAGGTACTATGTCCTGAACCAGGGTGATTTTCTTGTCGGTGATCAGGATGAAGGGTTCTTCCAGAATCGCTTCCATCCGCTCCATGTCGGTAGCGAAGTAGGGCGAAATATAGCCCTTGTCAAAGCGCATCCCTTCGGTGATTTCTAATTCGGTGGTCATGGATTTCCCTTCTTCCAAGGAAATCACACCTTCTTTGCCCACCTTATCCATCGCTTGGGCAATCATCTGACCGACTTCTTCGTCATTACCGGCAGAGATGGAACCAACTTGAGCAATGGCTTTAGAATCTTCAACAGGACGGGCATTTTCGGCAATCTTGTCCACCAAGAAAGCAATGGCTTTGTCAATCCCCCGCTTCAGGGCGATCGCATTCGCACCAGCCGCCACGTTCCGCAAGCCTTCTTTAACCATGGCATGAGCCAGCACGGTAGCGGTTGTAGTACCGTCACCCGCTGCATCATTAGTCTTAGACGCAGCTTGACGAATCAGGGCGACACCCGTGTTTTCAACGTGGTCTTCTAATTCGATTTCTTTAGCAATGGTCACCCCGTCATTGACAATTTGAGGAGCGCCAAACTTTTTCTCCAGAACCACGTTGCGACCTTTTGGACCGAGGGTAACGGCAACGGATTCTGCCAGAATGTCCATACCCTTTTCCAGGGCGCGACGAGCATTTTCGTTGTAAATGATGCGCTTAGCCATAGATTTCAGTGATGTTGAGTCTTAGAGTTGAATTGTGGATTGTTACTAGTTGTTATGAGTTCATCATTCAGGAGAGTTGCCAGAGAACTGGCTTGTATACTCCTGAACGTTTAGCGATCACGACTAGGAAACGACAGCGAGGATGTCTTTTTCTGAAAGTAGAACATACTCTTCGTTGCCTAGCTTGATATCAGTACCGGCATACTTGGAGTAGAGAACCTTGTCACCAATTTTGACTTCCAGTTCCGAGCGAGAGCCATCATCGTTGCGCTTGCCCGGACCGGTGGCGACAATTTCCCCAATTTGAGGCTTCTCTTTGGCGTTGTCAGGTAACAAAATGCCACCTGCCGTTTTTTCTTCAGCGGCACTGACCTTGACAAAAACGCGATCGCCTAATGGCTTGACTGTAGAAACACTCAGAGATACGGCTGCCATTGAATTCCCTCCTAATTAGCGTAGTTTAGTCTCACTTTGCACTTTCTGCTGTCGAGTGATTAGCACTCTCTGCTTCTGAGTGCTAATTTACTCAACTTAGGTATGAAACTGCAATCAATTTCCGGGTACGGGTTCCCGAACTAAAGTATGGGGGTTTGGGGTGTGGGGTGTCGGGGTGTGGGGTGTCGGGGTGTGGGGTGTCGGGGAAGCAGGGGAAGCAGGGGAAGCAGGGGAAGCAGGGGAAGCAGGGGAAGCGGGGGAAGCGGGGGAAGCAGGGGAAGCAGGGGAAGCGGGGGAAGCGGGGGAAGCAGGGGAAGCGGGGGGAGCAGGGGGAGCAGGGGGAGCAGGGGGAGCAGGGGAAGCGGGGGGAGCAGGGGGAGCAGGGGGAGCAGGGGGAGCAGGGGAAGCGGGGGAAGCAGGGGAAGCGGGGGAAGCAGGGGAAGAGAAAATTATCTGTTTGAATGCAACCCCGTATAAGTACCTAGACATAAATTCTGTCTGCTGTACTCACAAATGTTAACAAGCGGCAAATCCTTACTGTTCCCCGTTCCCTGTTCCCTAGACGTGTAGTGAAGCGCTACCCTACAGGATAGTGGGAATGTTTAGGGGTCAGACAGATGAATAAAGCCTCAGACCAAACGCCGTTGGCAAAAAATGTAAATAGCCTCGGACTGAATCAAATTCAACGCCATGTTTTGCTATGCGCTGACCAGACTAAACCGAAGTGCTGCTCTAAACAAGCGGGTCTTGATTCCTGGGACTACTTAAAAACTCGTTTGAAACAGCTTAAGCTGGATCAACCCACTCAGGAGCGACCAAGCTGCATCTTCCGTACCAAAGCTAACTGTCTGCGCGTCTGTGCCAGTGGTCCAATTCTGGTGGTTTACCCGGATGGTGTTTGGTATCGTAACGCGACACCAGAGGTGATCGAACGCATTATTCAAGAGCATCTCATTGGCAACAAGATTGTCGAAGACTATGCCTTTTTGGTTCATCCTCTCCCAGAAAGCGCTCCATCTCCTATCTCCGACGCAGCAGGAGCTAAAAGAGCGAACCGTCAATCCCAACCGCAGATAACTTCCCAAAAAGTTGCCAGTGTAGATCAACCGAAAAGCCTTTGGAGAAAGATTTTCCAGCGATTCTGGAAAGACTAGTGCAGCATGGCGCAAATACGTGAGTAGCTCGTTCTCAGGCGGGGATCAAGAGAGCTGGGGAGATGTTAGCAGATTCGTTATTTCTGCCTTCTTGCACTAGAACATCAGTCCAGTAATCGAAACAGTGTATGAGTTCTTGCCTATTTAGGTTTCAGGTTAGATAGACTAACATAGGACGTGATAAATCTATAATCCTTGACGGACACAGCGCGATCGCTCGCGTCAGCCAATATAGGCTATAACATTGACAGCTAATCCTTGGACTCAGCAAGTACCCTTACACCCGATCAAGTTGGAGCCGCTCAATAACGTCCGGTTAGCAGGCGTGGAACCAGAACAACGAAATTTTTAACTATCCACCTAAACTTCCGAATGACCAGTATCAACGTATGAAAGACAACGGTGTCAGAACTAACAAGCGACTGCTGCTGATTGACGATGACCCTAATCTGATTTTGCTCGTTAAGGACTACCTAGAGTTTCGCGGGTATGATGTGATCACAGCGGAAAATGGTCGAGAGGCGTTGGACGTTCTCGCTCAAGACATTCCGGACATGATCATTTGTGATGTAATGATGCCAGAGATGGATGGCTATGCTCTAGTTGAGTATGTTCGGCAAGATCCACGCATGAACTGGATTCCTGTCCTATTTCTCTCTGCCAAAGGACAAAGCAATGATCGGGTTAAGGGACTCAACACCGGTGCTGATGTTTACATGGTCAAACCCTTTGAGCCAGAAGAATTAGTCGCTCAAGTTGAATCATCCCTGAGACAGGCTAGCCGCTTAACAACTCGCCCTCAAACACCTGGAGGAGAGCCGCCATCTAACATTCAGGTTCCCGCCAATGTGGAATTGACACCAACGGAACTGAAGGTGGTACAGTTTGTCGCACGCGGGTTGGCAAATCGGGAAATTGCCCAGGAACTTAATGTGAGCCAGCGCACAATTGAAAGCCATGTGTCTAATATGCTGGGCAAAACCGGATTGCATAACCGTACCGAATTAGCGCGTTGGGCGATTGAAAGTAGTCAGGCTTAGTTGTCATGGATCATTGGTCTTATGCCAAAAACTTCTATCCCTCAGTAAGGGATCTCGCGAGTTAAGTTCGGGGTTTTCTCCTGAACGTTATTGGTGATTAACCCACTAATTGCAACCCAGCATGTTTGACAAAGGCATACCAATCTTGATTGAAACCTTTAAATTCAACGTCCTTTAGGGTAAATTTTATGTGAGAATCTTCAATTGGCAACGAGACCATATTATAGGCATCAGGTTTATTGGTTAATAGCACCAGTTCAGTACCTGCGGGAATCGGTTGCAGAGCATTGGGACTGAGATACATCGATTGAACAGGGGCACGCTTAATGACAGTATCCACGTTAAATACAATTTTGAGTAATCCCCCTTCAGGTGGCAAACTTTGTCGGTAAACCATCATTTTGACAACATCTTTTTCTATTTGCTTCGAGAGCATCTGTGCCACCGTTTCTGTTGGTCTCAGGGGTTCTTTGGTGATTTGAACATGATCAATAAATGCATACCAATTTAAATTTCTACCCTGAAATCCAATATCCTGGAAACTGATCCGAATATGTCGGGTTAAATCTGGGGGCGTGTAGGATTGTAGAACTAATAATGTGCTAGCCGGAATCGGCTGAAGTTTATAGCTTGGCAGTAAACTGGATTGAACAGGTTCTTGTTTAAGAATTGTATCTTGGGTAGATAACATTCGGACTAAGCTAACCATAGTTTGATAGTTCCTTTAATTGTTATTTGTTATTTGTTATTTGTCATTTGTAGAATTATTCTTGCTCTTCACACTTGATCGGGGCGGGTTTAGTCGCATCTGGGTGAGACAAGAAAGTTTAATAGTGAAACCCGCCCCTACACACGCGCCAGGTTTCTTTGAGCGAAGCGAAGGGTCATGCGCCATACCCTCGAAGGTTATGAAGGGTCAAAACTATTCTCTCCCTCCCTGTTTAAGAAATACTGCCACGCTTACGGGCTTCTTTGTAGGATGTTCCCACATTTTGTAACCCAGCGCGAATCATTTGCTGTTCTAATAGGGTAAAAAAGCGGGCGCGATCGCCTCCTCGAACCACAGCCTGATTATGGGCTTCTGCTATGGCAATGGGATAGCCATAGCCTTTGTAAACTTGTGCCAGCATTAAACTGAGGGCTTGATTGAATAACATAGTATCCTGGGCTACCCATTCTGGAACTTCAACGCGGGCAATTTCTGTACCAACGTGAACATAGCAGAAGTAAATTCGGTGATGATCATAGAGATCTAAAATTCGCACCGAACTGCGAAACAAAGGACTACGTTGTCCGGGTTGCAGTAAACTCGACCAGAGCATCGTATCACGTAAGGGTTCCACAACCTGACAAGGCAATTTATCAGTAACCGAGGCGCAATGGCTGAGACAGTTGGGGGTGTCATAAGCACAGGCTTGTAAGCGGAGAAAATGCAGGGCTTCGTTGCTGCGAGATGCACTCAAATAGCCCATCAGTGGCACATTCACCGATCGCAACTGATCCCAAGCGGCGAGAATTGGGGGTAGGATGCGATCGCGGGCTTCTGTGGGTAAGGACTCCAGAAACCAGTAAATCAGTGATCCATCCACCATCGCCAGATTAGGAATATCAAAGTGAGAACCGGGCGGATTGACCCAACGACACGCCATTTCTGCCAATATCGACACCTCAGACACAGTGCGACGATACCCCATCCATTCTTCGGTACGAATCCCCCATTGGCGAGATATGTATAAATCTTCGGGTCGGTAAAAGACTTCGGGTAAGCTATCCAAGAGTGGGTGTAAACTCTGCCCATAGTGCAACATTACCCGACCGACGTTAATTAAATAACAATAGGCGATTTCGTGATGGGAGGGGGACATTTGAGACCCATCGGTGGCGAAAATCGTGTGGCTTTCGGGCGGGGAATCCAGATCAAGGCTGGTATCCAGGGATTCAACCGGAACAGCCGCCGTGAAGATTATGCGATCGCGCCATTGCTGTTGGGATTGAATTAACTCACTTTGTCGGGTATTAGCCTCCAGCATCAGCTTTTGCGCCAGTTCCCAGCGCTGGCGACTTGCCAGCGCCTCCCCTTTCAGATGCTGGCTAATTCCAGGGATTTGTTTCGCGAGTTTCGTGAGATCGAGCATTGAATTATAGTACCCGATGCCGGATATGTATATTTATGTTATCTTTATTTAACGATTTCAGTAGTAATAATTAGAACTATTGCTTAAACGAAGCAAACCTTCGACTTACTTAGGAATCATTGTAACCAATTTTACAGTTTGTGATCTTCTTCAGGCATGGATTGTAAGCTTAAATCACCAAATATTAAGTTATACAAAATAAGCTTGAATTTATCTCGGTAGCTGTCCTAAAGTAAAGTCAATCTAATTAGCTCTCATGAGAACATTGTTTAACCCCGATTGAAAAAGCTAGATAACTAGAACTTAATTTGACTCAAAGCTGTGTAAGCAATAAGCTGAAAAGCTTTTCCCCTGACTAAGGATACCAGAACAAGGAAATTGGATGCCATTGGCATAAAGTTTATAAACAAATAGTACCGACGAGGTGCATTATGGATGTTGCAACCCTTTCAAAACTCGGTGTAAAACATGCTGAAAATGCCGTAGCCGAATCCCTGCGGATTCAAACCGGATTAGATCGGACAAAGCCAGTCACGTTTTACGGGATTATCAATGAACGTTGTAATGCGAAATGTCGCCAGTGTGAGTATTGGCGACTCCCTCAAAACAAAGAGGAAATGACGATTGAGGAGTGGAAACGCACCCTCCTCAGCATAAAAGACTTTGTCGGTAAGTATTCCATCAACTTTAGTGGCGGTGAGCCTTATATTAAAAAGGGATTTATCGACATACTGGCGTTTGCCAATAGCAATGGTATTCACTGCGGTGTGACCACAAATGGTTCTTGCATGACCCAGGAAAATTCTGCCAAAACTGTAGCAGCGCGTCCCTTTAACGTAAATATGTCTGTGGATGCACCCAATGCAGAACTGCATGATTACCTGCGTGGTTATCCCGGTTTATTTGCTAAACTTTCTAACGGTATTAAGTATCTACGTCAGGAACAGGAAAAACAAGGCATAAGTTTTCCAATTATTGTCAAACCGACATTAAATCGCCTCAATTTCCGCTTAATGCCTGAACTGGTAGAATGGGCGCAACAAATTGGCGCTACTGCTGTTAATTTCCAACCCGTCAATCTCTGGACACCCGAAACCTATAATGAACTGTGGCTCAAAGCCGAAGACTATGAGGACTTTGCTCAGGTAATTGAGCGCCTGATTGAAATGAAGCAAAAGGGTGCACCCATTATGACAGGTGATGATGTTCTGCGGCTTTTCTTACCCCATTTCCGTGAAGAAAAAGCTCCCGAATCTGTTCGCCCCTGTCGAGTCGGACTTCGCAATTTCTGGATTGAAACAGATGGGAATGTGAAACTCTGTAATGATTATCCAGTGATTGGTAATGTTAAACACCAGAGTGCTAAAGAAATCTGGTATGGAGAAAAAGCCAAAGAGATTCGTCAGCAGACATTGGACTGCGGTCAACTTTGTTTAATTACCTGTGTATCGCAAAAGACGCTTAAGGATAAGGTTCTGATGGGAATGAAGCTGCTGAAGAATTGACGAAAAGTTAAGCGTATCCCTCGCCTAGAGAACAGAACAAGACTATGTTCTCAGGTCGAGGGATTTCATTTGTATTTCACATAACAGGTTCGATAGAGACGTCCTGTACTTGGGGTGATAAGAACATTTTCTTATAAATTTGCATAAAGCTTTTACGCAGGTTTCATCAAGTACGCCCGCTGCATATCCCTTGCGTTAATATAAATACTTACTTGATTAAGGTTAAATTTATTGGAAAAATCATTGAGTTTATCTTTGATTAGTTTATTTTTACTCATAACACCAAAATTATAAAAAAGCCTGTCTAGAGTTAGGGAACGACCAACATAGTCTAACTTCAGCATTGTCAAGCCAGCTTGAGTTGCCATTTTTTCTAGAGTACTGCTGGTAAAAAAGTAAATATGTCCATTGCAACTTAGGCTTCTTTCTCTTTTGCCCAACAATTTGAACACTAACGTGTCGTATCTGGGCGTTTCTACAACAAACACACCACCTGGCTTCAAGAGGCGATAAACTTCTTTAAACGTCATATACGGATCAGGTACATGCTCTATAACATGCATCATTAATACTACATCGATTGAATTATCGCTAATTTCTGCTTTTTCTAAGGTGCTAGGAATAGCTTTTATGCCAAAATGAGATTCGGCATATTTACATTGACCTAAGTTAGGTTCAACTCCCATTACCTGCCATTCATCTTTTTTAAGAAAGTTTAATAAGTAACCAAAACTACTGCCTATCTCAAGTAGTTTGCCTTTTTGGGGATAATATTCATTCAGGAATTTTTGGGTTGATTCATAATCTTTAACCTGAAGTGATTCTTTTTCTAACTTTTATCGATCTGGATTAGATAAAACCCAATCTGGATTCCACGTCTCGATCCCTACATGATCCGCATCTTTTGCCCTAGGGTTAGCATACATCAAATTACAACAGTTACACTTAACAATTTGATTGATTTGAGCTACACCAGGTTCAAATAAGATACTGTAGTTATCGCTACCGCAAAGATTGCATCTAACATATTGCATACCTCATCGCTCCATAATTAGCTCGATTTTTAATGTCCATGATACATGAAGCTGCACTAGATGTGACGTTGTTAAGCAAAACTTTAGCTTTTTTCCAAGAGTGCAAGACATCAATTTAAGTAAACCATTATCTGAACTCTAGTTAGACCAAGTGGAGAAATCCTGAGCAAACTCAGACAAAGACAATAACTGAATTCTGGGATGATGGCGAACCTCGTCTCGATGCGCTGCTGTATTATAGCCCCAATCCGCTAAATAGAGTCTCACCTGAGCTAAGTCTGTTTGCTGTTCCACTGATAGTAGGGTATTTAATCGATCCTCTACAAACCAAAGACTTGCAGATTCATCTGTAAATTCTTGTATAAGTTCTCGTAGAGTTTGGTGTTTGGGACGTTTAATTTCTTTGCCGATAATTCTATCCTTTGATAATTCGATACCTTGTTGTTGTAATAACTGTTTAGCAAAGCGCCCTTCTTTAGTGGTGACAATAAAGAAGGGCGTCGGTGTTTCTAATATGCTCTGTAGGCGCTCAATTACCCCAGGATAAAAGCGGTGCAGTGCTAACCAGCCTTCTAGATCATTAGTAATCCATTCATCGCGAATTTTATCGACTTGTTGACCTAAGTCGCTTGGCTGTAGGTTTTCGGAGTCAATACATTGGTGTAAAACGGTTGACCAATCTGGCAAAATCTGGGATTCTGAAACGCCTAAAAGTAACACTCGTAGTAAAACAGGCATTTCCCACCCGGATTCAATTACAGGGCGCAAGCGGTAAAATTTATCAGCTAAGTCTGGTGGGGGTGTTGTGGTTTCCGGTTGCCAAATTTTGCAGTAGGTACGCCAAGCGGTTTGGAAGTATTCCAGAAGTCCGTCACAGATGACGCCATCAAAGTCGAGGGCGAGAATAGTGGGAGCATCAGTTGACATAAAGTTATTTGAATGATGAATAATGATCGAGCTGATTTAAGGGCTGGTGGGCAATGCCCACCCTACGGGATATCAAGGGTGTTGGCGCTCCAACACTGCAAATTTTCAGTGCCATTGATCTTAATTTGCAACAACTTTATTGCGCTTGGGATCACCCAGTTTGGAACGGGAGAGAGTGGTTTTCGGATTGAGACTGGGTTGATTGCCCCAGTTTTGGGTAAGCTGGTTTAACAGTTGGTCTTGCTGTTGGCGAAATTCCCAGACGTTATTGCCACCATTTATAATCGCAAACCACACGCGATCGCGCTCTTGTGTGGGCATTACCCCCGCTAAAGCACTCACCTGGCGTAGGGTTCCGGTTTTCATCGCGGTTCCCTCTGGCAGATTGCGAGCATAAATTGTCCCGTTTTTATCCCTCCCGGCTAGGGGGAATACATCAATGACACCTAAGTTATGGGGTGTTAATAATTTTTCCAGGGCGATTAGCATAGCTGTAGCCGCACGGGGAGAGATTTGGTTTTCTGTTCCTAATCCTGATCCATTAATCAGTTGAATTTCCTCTGGAGGGACATTGGCTAACTTGGCGGCTTCTTTGGCAACCAGATCAGCCCCACCAACAGCATCGGCTAAAATTTGAGCCATGCCATTGTTACTGTAAATATTCATTTCTAGGAGGATTTCCGCCAAGGGTAGGGATTGATGACGTAATAGTATCCTAGTTTTATCAGGTGGAATTTTTACCGTTTTGACTTGACCGCTGATCACCAGTTCAGGTTTGGGGGTTCCCGGAGACATTCTGCCATGGTGACGAATCACCGAACGAGACCAAGTTTTGCCATTTAATCCTTGTTTGAGTAGCTCTCCCGATCGCGTCGGATTTTCTTCGTAGTTCATCGAAAAATTGCCCGCAATGACTAAATTGCCATTGACGCGGCGAATACCAAGCTCGTTGAGACTGTTGCCAAGTGCGATCGCTTCTTCCCAGACAAACAGGGGATCACCACCGCCTTTAATTACCAAATCTCCCTCTAATACGCCATCACGGATATCACCTGTGGCACCTACTTGGGTTTCAAATTCATGGTCGGGTTTCCATTGACTTAACACGACCAATGTGGTAGCAATCTTGGTCAATGAAGCAGCAGGGCGAGGAATTTTACCCTGATGTTCTGCCAGAACATTCAGCCCAGATTGTATCCAGATTCCTTGATTGTCTGCGAGTGAACCCTTGTTTCTTAGGTCTTGGAGATATTGATTAATCGTGGTTTCGGCGCTCGGGTCAGGCTTGGGTAGAGTAAATAAGGATGTTTCTTGCCATGGCAAGGGTTGGATAGTCTCAACCTGATCTAAATCCAACGTGGCAGCCTGCATTCCCACAATCTTGACCAATAACGCGGCTATCGATGAAGCAATCAATCCAGAACCAATTCGTTGTAACATTACCGTTTCTCCTCCACGGTGCTTTATTGTACGAAGTGAATGGCACCGATGAAAAGGTTTCTTCAAGGGTTTTTCTGGGAGATCAGCACTCTTGAGAGGGGGTGTGGGGTGTAGGGTGTAGGGTGTGGGGCTTCTCGCCAAATAAGCTAAAACAAGATTACTCAATCAACGTTCTCCAGGTGAAGGTAGGTTTGGTAGAGGTTTTCCGTAACGGCTTCTGTTAAAATCTTTAAGGTTTCTATCTCTTTGAGCAATGGCATCTCGCGAACGGATCGCAATCGACGCGATGGGAGGGGATCACGCTCCCTCAGAAATTGTGGCTGGAGCTATCCGAGCCCAAGCAGAGTTGGGCGTAGAGGTTATATTGGTTGGCGATCCTCAAGCTATTGAAGCGTCCCTGAAAGAACACAGCAGTCCGCGCCAGCTAGAAATAGTCCCGGCGGAAGACGTAGTTTCCATGGAAGAGGAACCCTTGGTGGCGATTAAACGCAAACCCAAGGCGTCAATCAACGTGGCGATGGATTTAGTTAAAACCAAGCAGGCACAAGCTGTAGTGTCGGCGGGTCATTCTGGCGCAGCTATGGCAGCCGCATTACTGCGTTTGGGACGGCTCAAGGGCATTGATCGCCCAGCGATTGGCGCTATGTTCCCCACCCTCATAGCTGGAAAGCCAGTGATTATTCTAGATGTGGGGGCAAATGTGGATTGTCGTCCCAAATATCTGGAGCAATTTGCGGTGATGGGGACGGTATATAGCCAGTATGTGCTGGGAATACCAGAACCCAAAGTCGGATTGCTCAATATCGGGGAAGAAGACTGTAAGGGGAATGATTTAGCGATTCGGACTCATCAACTGCTACAGAAGAATCCCAGAGTCGCCTTTCTGGGTAATGCTGAAGGCAGAGATGTACTCTCAGGTCAGTTTGATGTGATTGTCTGTGATGGCTTTGTCGGCAACATCTTACTCAAGTTTGCCGAAGCGGTGGGAGAAATCGTCTTACAAATTCTGCGGGAGGAATTGCCCCAAGGCTTACATGGTCAACTGGGAACGGCGATTCTCAAGCCGAATCTGAAGCGGATTAAGCAGCGTATCGATCATGCTGAACATGGGGGTGGGTTGCTCTTGGGCGTGGATGGAGTCTGTATTATTAGCCATGGTAGTTCTCAGGCACCGTCTATTTTTAATGGGATTCGCTTGGCAAAAGAAGCGATTGATAATCAGGTACTCGAGCGTATTCAGTCTACTGAGATCAAAGCGGCGAAACAATCGGCAAAAACCAGGACTATGGGTAGTGAACCGTTAGATGTGACCAATGAGCCATCAGAGGATGCGACAGGTTAGGGTGGTGCTATCTACCTAATACTGGACAACTGTGGACAAGGCAGTCATTTGGTGACGGATAGCCAGTCTAAGCAGGGGAGAGTGAACGGCAGTTTCTTTGATGGAGAATCATTTTGAATCAACTAGGCACAGGAATTGCGATTACCGGGAGTGGTTCGGCGACACCCGATGTGGTTTTGGATAACCATCAACTCAGCCAGATAGTTGAGACATCAGATGAGTGGATTGCCACGCGCACAGGAATTCGTCAACGGTGTCTAGCTGACGCTCAAGCCAGTTTAAGTGGGTTAGCGGCTGAAGCGGCGAAGCGGGCGATCGCGATGGCGGGAGTTGAGCCGGAAGCGTTACAGCTCATTATTCTGGCAACGTCTACACCTGATGATCTGTTTGGTACGGCGAGTCAAATTCAGGCGTTACTCGGCGCATCTAATGCTGTTGCGTTTGACCTCACGGCGGCTTGTTCGGGTTTTGTGTTTGGTTTAGTGACCGCCGCTCAGTTTATCCGGACTGGAGTTTATCAAAATATTTTATTAATTGGTGCGGATATGTTGTCGCGCTGGCTGGATTGGTCCGATCGCGGCACCTGTGTGTTATTTGGGGATGGTGCAGGGGCTGTGATGTTACAGGCTTCTTCACGCGATCGCTTGTTGGGTTTCCAGATTCGCAGTGATGGGAGTCAGAATAAATGTTTACAGTTGGCTTATAAACCACAAACCCAGGAACTTGTCAAGGGAATTGAGGTCGGTCAAGGAAATTTTGCATCGATCACCATGAACGGCAAAGAAGTCTATCGATTTGCCGTGCAGAAGGTGCCAAAAGTGATTGAGAAGGCGCTATTTCAGGCGAATCTGACCGCAGAGGATATAGACTGGCTGCTATTGCACCAAGCCAATCAACGGATTCTGGATGCGGTGGCTCAACGGTTGAAGATTCCTAGCCATAAGGTGTTGAGTAATCTGAGTCAGTATGGGAATACATCGGCGGCGTCGATTCCCTTAATTTTAGATGAAGCCGTGCGATCGGGAAAAATTCAGCCCGGTGATATTATTGCTAGTTCCGGTTTTGGTGCAGGATTAACCTGGGGAGCGGCTATTTTTGAATGGGGGCGATGAGGGGTTATGAATATTTGGAATCGCAACCAACGTCTTCAGCAGATTCAACAACTCAACCCCATTACTGACCATAGTTTAATTGGTCGCCTTGTCGCTGGCTACGAATTTCCCTGGGATATCACCCGTGCGTTGGAATTAGCTATGGTGAAAACGTTCTGTGTTCCCAGTATTTCTCGACTGCTGACTCGCACCGGAGAATTTCATCACCACACCCAAAAGCGCTACGATGATACAGGTTTACTGATTGCCGAGATTCTCCAATGGGGTTACGAAAGTGAACGGGGTGCAGAAGCGATTCGGAGGATGAATGCGATTCATGGGCATTATCCGATTAGCAATGAAGATTTTCTCTATGTGCTTTCAACCTTTATCTATGAGCCGATTCGCTGGAATAAACGCTTTGGTTGGCGGTTATTTTGTGAACAGGAAAAGCTAGCAATATTTTATTTTTGGCAAGCGGTAGGGGAAAGGATGCAGATTCGCGATATCCCCTCAAGTTATGAGGAATTTGCCCACTATAATCAGAAGTACGAACAAGAAAATTTTGTGTTTTCTGATAGTAATCGTGCTGTGGGAGAATCAACGATTAATTTATTCCTAAGCTGGTTTCCGGCTTTGAGTCATCCTCTGCTGAAACCTGCTATTTATAGCTTGTTCGATGAGCGAACGCTGGCGGCGTTTGGTTTTACTAAGCCTTCGACTCTTATAGTAAGCGGTGTAGAAAATAGTCTCAAGTTGCGGGGATACTTGCAGCGTTGGCTTGTGCCGAGAAGAAGGTCAGATTTCTTTACAGAGAGTCAGTTGAAAAGTTATCCTCGTGGTTATCAGTTAAGGGATATTGGTCCGAGTTGGATGCTGGATAAACTTGAGTGAAATTGTAGGGAATCTAGGCTGGCGATAAAAGATTATTGACTTATTCTTATACCATTTCTCTTATAGTTTAGTCCGCGTAGGCGGACTTAGTTTGTGTAGCTGCGATTTTAATCGCCATAGCAAAAAGGAGGTTACTCTGTGAATGAACAACGAATTCTCCTCTGGTATCGCAATGACTTGCGCCTGCACGATCACGAACCCCTACACCAGGCGCTACAGACAACGGCGCAGGTGATTCCCTGCTACTGCTTTGACGATCGCCTATTCCAGACGACATCCTTTGGATTCCCCAAAACTGGGGCATTCCGCGCTAAATTCCTACTGGAAAGTGTAGCCGATTTGCGAGAGGGTTTGCGATCGCGTGGCAGTGATTTGCTGGTGCGTCGGGGTTTACCGGAGAACGTCATTCCCACATTGGCAAAAGAACTTGATATCATGACGGTTTACTTTCACCAGGAAGTTACCTCTGAAGAAGTGGCGGTAGAATCTGCACTCAAAAAAGCATTATCTGAGATTAACATAACCGTACAAACGTTCTGGGGAAGCACCCTCTACCATCCCGACGATTTACCCTTTAGTCTTTCAAAAATTCCCGAACTTTTTACCAATTTTCGTAAGCAAGTCGAGAAAAAATCCACAATTTATCCCCCCTTTCCCACTCCAAAACGTTTACCATCTCTCCCCTCTGTAGAAGTTGGTGAATTGCCCCAACTCGCTGAATTTGGACTAGAACCGCCTATATTTGACGAACGAGCAGTATTACAATTCAAAGGGGGAGAAACCGCCGGATTAGCCAGACTCGAAGACTATTTCTGGCAAAAAGACTGTCTCAAAATTTACAAACAAACCCGCAATGGCATGTTGGGGACAAATTACTCCTCTAAATTTTCTCCCTGGCTAGCCTTGGGGTGTTTATCGCCGCGTTTTATTTATGAACAGGTTCAGCAATACGAACAGGAACGAGTCAAAAATGATTCAACCTACTGGTTAGTGTTTGAGTTAATTTGGCGCGACTTTTTCCGATTTATTTGTGCTAAGCATGGGAACCGAATCTTTCGCCAATCTGGGTTACAGGGTATCCCCATTCCCTGGAAAGAAGACTGGGATCGCTTTACCCTTTGGCAGCAAGGAAAAACAGGATTTCCCTTAGTTGACGCCAACATGCGGGAACTTGCCGCCACTGGATTTATGTCCAATCGGGGACGACAAAATGTTGCTAGTTTTCTCACCAAAAACTTAGGAATTAACTGGCAAATCGGCGCGGAGTGGTTTGAATCGGTGTTAATTGACTATGATGTTTGTAGCAATTGGGGGAACTGGAATTATACGGCGGGAGTGGGAAATGATGCTCGTGGGTTTCGTTATTTCAATATTCAAAAACAGTCGAAAGATTATGATCCCCAAGGTTACTATGTCAAACATTGGCTACCCGAACTGGATTCATTACCCGCCACTAAAGTACACCAACCTTGGACATTAACCCCAGCCGAGCAAAAACAGTTTGGGGTGAGACTTGGCGTAGATTATCCCCATCCGGTTGTAGACTTAATCCAGTCGGTGAAAGCAAACGAAAAAGTTTACAACGCCGCATTGAACCGTCGATAACATTTCGGCGCAAGTCAGGGCGGGTTTAGTTAGGTTAGTGGTTTGAGCCGGAGCGTTATCGGTAAAACCCGCCCCTACACAATCAAAACGATATGCCGTGAAAAGTCAGAGACCCCACGACTGTCTTTATAATTCGCTAGCCTAGAAGAAGGTCAAGTCGATTGAATCAGAGGATTAAGTATCCTGAGTGCAAATTCTTCTAGGATATATCAGGAGTGACGTAGCGGAGAACTAGATGGCTAATATCAAATTTGTCAAGGAAGACCAGGAAGTCATTGCAGCAGATGGGGCGAACTTACGGGAAAAAGCCCTGCAAAACAAGATTGACCTGTATACCTTGAAAGGAAAATTGATGAACTGTGGAGGCTATGGTCAATGTGGCACCTGCATTGTCGAGGTTGTCGAAGGGATAGAAAATCTCTCACCTCGAACTGACGTAGAACAGCGTAAACTCAAGAAAAAACCGGAGAGTTACCGATTAGCCTGCCAAGCCTTGGTCAATGGACCAGTCAGCGTGAAAACTAAGCCCTGAAGCGGCGAGGAGCAGGGGAAGCTGGGGGGGCTGGGGGAGCTGGGGGAGCCGTGTAGAGACGTAGCATGCTACGTCTGGGAGCTGGGGAAGCTACAGTACATTTTCACGCGATCGCGGTGCAAGGGTTTGGATGGGTTAAATCTTATGTGCTTGAAGATAAACCAATGTCAATGCCACTCAAAACATTGATAGCTAATGGTTTTGGAGTTGTGCAGCCAGCCCGAAGTGATGTAGCTGATCAATATTTGCACTCAAGCTACACGATTGGCAGAAGCCAATGATATTCTAAGAAGAGCGGTTCAAAACCAATTGTAGAGGCACTATTTCAATGCAAGTTAATGAGTTAGGGTTCGTTGCCAGTCTTATGTTTGTGCTGGTTCCCACAGTTTTTTTGTTGATTCTGTATATCCAGACAGCTAGCCGAGAAAGCAATAAAAATTCTTAGCATTGGCTGTCTAACCTCCGCCCATCAGCTCCCCGACTTCTTCAAGAAGTCGGGGATATTACATTTGCGCCCCTATAGGAAATTCAGGTTAATCCGGTGTCCGAGCTAACAACACGGGACAATTCGCATACACCCGCACATAGTCCGACAGTGAGTAGGGTGGGCATTGCCCACCAACCTTAAGGAGCGTGCCATTTTACTCAATCCGGTGTACGGGTTAATAGCACGGGACAATTCGCATACACCCGCACATAGTCAGACAGGGAAGTCCCCAGCAATCGGTCTAAATCAGGGAGAGACTTAGCAATGGTGGGACGGCGTTCAGGAGAACCCAGGACTAACAAGTCCACATTCATTTCATCTGCCAAGCGACAAATCTCTCGTCCCGCCTGACCCTTACTATTAATACATTTATAGGCAACACCTTGCTTTTTCGCTTCTGCTGCAGCCGATGCCAAAACCGGATCGGTTTCAGGAGTGGTTATCGGTTCACCCGATGGCGTTTTTTGGTCAGGGTTGACGTGAACCAAATACAGTTGACCGCCTTTGACGTCCCGAATCAGAGACAGCGCCAAATCCAAGCTTTGCTTGGCACTCTCTGATTTATTCATAGACACCATGACTCGGTTGATCCGTTTGACGTAGATCTCGTCTTTCACCAATAACATGGGACGAGAGGACAATTGGAAAACATATTGGCTAACCGAGTTTTCCAAGATGGATTCCAATCGTTTGAGTCCTCTGGAACCCATAATGATCAGGTCAGATTGCTCTTCCTGAGCTACTTGCAGCACTACGTCTTTGGGATCTCCCTGTTTGAGTCGGGGTGTGATTTTGTTGGGATCGATTTTGAGAGACTTAACGGCGTCTGCCAAAATCTTGCCGCCCTCTTCTAGTTTGGCTGACATGGCGTCAGCACTAACTTGGGGGGTGACTACATGGAGAACCGTAACCGATACTTGTTGCATGATCGGGATTTCGGTCAACATATTAAACATTTCTTCACATAATCCCCGACCGGCAACAGCAAGCAAAATTTTTTCAATCATGGTTTCAATCGTTGTGAGTGGTTAAGATGCGACTTTCGCCATTGCAGGAGAGTCGGAGCCATATTGGGGTAAATTCCCCAAGCCCCGGAAGTAGTAGTTGTTTCCCTGACAATGCATCAGTCCTGAACGTTATCGTATTTGTGCCTTCTAAAAATAAGGATACTGGGTATCGGGGTTTCAAACTTTGACAATTTGTCAACGACTGGGGGGAACGGAAGATGAGGGAGCGGGGGAAGCAGGGGGAGCGGGGGAAGCAGGGGGAGCGGGGGAAGCGGGGGGAGCGGGGGAAGCAGGGGGAGCGGGGGAAGCAGGGGGAGCGGGGGGAGCAGGGGGAGCGGGGGAAGCAGGGGGAGCGGGGGGAGCGGGGGGAGCGGGGGAAGCGGGGAAAGCGGGGAAAGCGGGGGAAGAAAACACTCAATTACGGGGGAGAGGGAGACTTCTTGGCGGATTATTAACCAACTTTCTCGGTCAACGTTAACATTCGTTAGGGTAGAACAGTTATGTATCCATAAAGAAGAAATCTCCATGAACCTTTCAAGACTCTGGCAGGTAATTATTACAGTAGTATTAGTGCTGGGACTCTATATGCCCCCGGTGACGGCGGCTGAAACCCTTTCCCCTAGAACTGATACGTTTAATGCTTTGGTGCAGGAATGTTTGGAACTCCAAGGAGAGACATCTCTGAGTGCTTGTGATCAAGCCATTGAAATGCATCCAGATGACGTGATTCCTTGGTATGGGCGTTCTCGGGTGTTATCGGCTTTAGGACAACAAGAAGAAGCCAATCAGTCTTATGCGCGGGTGCGGGTGATTCAAGCGTACTACAATGCGATCGCGCAACTGCTTGCCCAACGAGAACAGATTGAGTCGTTGATGCAAAATGATGAGCAATTCTCTCAACTCGAAGCCGCGATTGATAGTGAGGATGTGGAACAAGAGCAGTTAGAACAACTGCAACAGCTTAAACAACAGATTCTCACACTCCGGGAAAACCCGAGCCTTCTTGATCAAGAAATAGCGGATGCGATGCTTCAGGTACGCGATCGCTTGGCTGATATTATTGGACAAATTTCCGCCACAGCTTCATAACTGGGCGCAAACCGGGCGGAATTTAGGGGCGCAAGCGGAATTTAGGGGCGCAAGCCTTGCGCCCCTACGAGGATAATCCTTAAATTTAGCTGTAGCTTTTTCCTATTCCCTTTCCCTGTTCTGTTTATATTCAACTTAAGATAGATGAGGTTACTTTCAATTTATAGAAAATTAGGGGGTGTATAGAAGTATTAAAGGAGGAAGTAGATCCAATGAACTATCCGAAAAAAACGTGGCAACTCCTAGGATTTACAACCATCTACTCACTGGCACTGACCATTTTTCCAAAAGTTGCTAGTGCCAATCAATCGCCATCTGTACAGGGTTCTGATGAGTATCAGATTGCCCAAATGAACGATTGCCGAGAGGTTGATGTTAATACAATGCTGAATATACGACAACAGCCGAATGGTTGGGTGCCAATTGAAAGACCAATAGACGGCTATGTTAGTTCGGCAAATCTGGGCTACTGTTATCAGTAAACCGTTTTCAGCCAAGTAACACATTTTGCACCGTGAGTCAACCCTCTCAACAGCGTGACTTTCTCGCCAATACGCAACTCTGGCGAGGTTTACCGGATGAGCAGTTAGACGCGATCGCGACCATTGCGATCGCTAAATCCTATCACAAAGGTGAGGTAATTTTTGTTGAAGGGGAGGACGGTAGCGGATTCTTTGTCGTGAAATCCGGTCGAGTAAAAGTATTTAAGTTATCAGCGGAAGGGAAAGAACAAATATTAGAATTTTTTGGGGTAGGAGAACATTTTGCCGAAGTCCCCGCTTTTGATGGCGAATGCTTTCCCGCATCGGCTACAGCGTTAGAGAAAACGGAATTGTTATTTTTTGGGCGCGATGCTTTCTTAGAATTGTTAGAAAAACAGCCAAAGATAGCGATTAATATGTTAGCCGTTTTTGCGCGGCATTTGCGACATTTTGCCCGATTAATTGAAGATTTATCGTTAAAGGAAGTACCCGGACGTTTGGCGGCTTATTTGCTCTATTTAAACGCTCAGTCTGAGCATTCCAATCACGTAAAATTAGATATAACCAAGACTCAGTTAGCCTCTTTATTAGGAACGATTCCTGAAACATTATCACGGGTATTTGCCAAATTGAGTCAGGAAGAATTGATTTCAATTCAAGGGTCGAGAATTCAGATATTAAATCCAGAAAGATTACGGATTTTATCGGAACGATAACTACGCCCATAAAAGTAGAATTCGTTGGAATTTGTAGTGGCGTGGCACACCTTAATTGGTGGATTAGCATTGTAGGGGCGCAAGGCTTGCGCCCGGTTTAAACGTCAAATCTATTCCACAATTTTAGCTGTGTCAGTCCGGTAGGGTGGGTTAGGCGGGGACTTAAACAACACCAATAACCATTTAATGAACTATCCGCCGTAACCCACCAAAATAAGGCTTGTAGAAGAGGTTTGCATTTGCATTAAAAGTACTGCCACCCTGGAGAAGGGCGGGTTTTGTTGAGAGGTTAACGGTTAGCTCATCTGACTGAGTGGCTAAACCCGCCCCTACAATTTCCCTTGTCTCCCTTGCACAGTAAGAAATATTTCACCTTACAAATAACAAATAATGATTTTCACCTACTCTACACTGTCGTTTCCTGGGGCATCTTCCCATAATAGCGATGATAATAATCATAAGAACTCGTAGTGTAATTTTTAACCCCATTCGCCACCACTCCCAAAACTCTGGCATGAGAGGTTTTCAATCCAGATAACACCTGCATTAATACCGTCCGATCCGTTCTTCCTAATCCCACCACCATAACAATTCCATCGGTATGCGCTGCCAATAACCGCGCATCGGCTAAACCTAACATCGGGGGTGTATCAAAAATCACTAAATCAAACATTTCTTGAAACGACTCAACTAAATGCTGCATTTTTTGAGAACAGAGGAGTCGAGTCGGATCAGGGGGAATTTGTCCGGCGGTTAACACCAATAGATTCTCCTCCAACGGTGATGGCTGAATCACATCTTTCACATTAATGTCACTGGAAATAACATGACTCAATCCCCAAACATTGGGTAAATCCGTCCTCAGATGGAGCTGCGGACGCCGCAAATCGGCATCCACCAATAATACCCGTTGTCCCATGGCGGCGGCAGCTTGTGCCATAAAAGTCGCTATAGTGGATTTGCCATCAGCGGGAACTGCTGAACTGATTACCACCGAACGAATCGGTTGATCGGGACTAATAAACTGAAGATTCGTCTGAAGCGAACGAAAAGCCTCTAAAAATGGAGAAGCATGATAGCGATAAGTGGATTGACTTATAGAAGATGCCAATAGCGGAGTTTCCGGTTTCCCGGCTGTTTTTGCGAGTTTACTCTGTTTTTTCAGAGGCTTGTGAAAAGGAATCGTACCCAAAACCGCTAACCCTGTCTTTTCCTTCAACTCCTCGGCTGAGTGAAATACCTTGTCTAATTTTTCCGCTAAAAACCCCGCCCCAGCACCTGCCAGCAATCCAGCCACCGCCCCAAACACCAAACCACGGGGGACGTCGGGAGAGATTGGTGTTTGAGGTTGTTGGGGTTGGGCAATAAGCTGCCAAGGTAATGTCTTTTGGGCGGCTTCAATTTGTAGCGTTTCTCGCACCGCCAGAAAGCGGTTCAAACTCTCGGTGGCGACTTTCAACTCCCGCTGTAAATCCGTATACTGACGGGCAACCACTGCCAAATTCTTCAGTTGCTGACTCATCAACCGTTCCGCTTTAGCGATCGCACCTGCCCGCACTTCTAGCATATTAATTTGATTTGTCGTCTCTACAAGCTGCTGAGTCAGTATCGAACGTAAGGAACTCGGAGATGCCAGAGATGCCGGATTTTCGGGTACAGCACTAGCATTTGCCCCCAAAACAGTTCCGGCTTCCTGACTCAGCAGAGGAAGTAAATTTTGTTGCTTCTCTCGTAGCGCCTGAATCGTGGGACTCTGTTCGGTAAACCGCGCCGATTCACTAGCAATTTGACTTTCGATCTCCGTCAACTGATTCAGCAACTGCTGATAACGCGGGGCTTCGGAGAGGGCGGAAGCCGCGATCGCTTGTTCTGGAGATAGTCCTAATTCCCTTAATTGACTTTGCAGTTGTACCGCCAGGGTGCGGGCTTCATCCAGTTTAGTTTGGGTATCTTGACGTTCTTGGACGATGGCGCTAACTCGATTGGTCAAGACTTGACCCTGACTATCAGGATCAACTAATATATTTTCTTGGCGAAATCGTTGTAGCTTTTGCTGGAGAGTATCCACCCGCCCCTGAAGTTTAGGCAGTTGCTCTTCGACAAACTCAATCCCCTGTCGTGTACTCGTCTGTTGTTCAGAGAGTGAGTAGTTTACATAGCCTTGGGCAATTTGCTCTAAAATAAATTGAATTTTTTCCGGATCAGAATCTTGGTAGCGTACTTCTAATATTTTCGTTTCTTGTAACTGATTAATCGCCAATTGGCGGCGAAGCGTATTATAGTCAATTTCTGGATAGCGAGACTGAATTTGTTCGACAATCGGAGTCATCACTTGAGGACTCCACAGCACCTGAATCTGGGTGTCGTAATCAATACTATTGGTTTGAACCCCAGAGGATTGATTCAGGGATTCACTAATCTGATCGAAGTGATCTTCACCGGAAACTGACCCAACTAATAACTGAAACTTACCTTCGTAGTTGGGCGTCTGCTGCAAGACTTTCGTGACAATTCCCGATGTTACCGCGATCGCCATCCCAACGACAACCCATGCCCGTCGCCGCGCTACCGCTAGAATCTTACGCAAATCCAGCTTGTCGTCCTCTGTCTCAACTAACTCATACAGGGAGAGGCTGGACAGTTCTGACGGTAGTTGTCCATTACGATTGGGTGGTAACGGCTGATATTCTCCATTTGAACCCATAATTCGTTAAACGTTGGCGTTTCTCAAACTGACGCGAATAGTGGACGATTAAATTCCTTATCCCAGAAAGGGTGGGGATGCAGGAATGTTGAACCTCGTAAGCAGCTAGAACTCCCGACCACAGGAGGAGAAGAACTTTTTAAGATGTTTTAGTGTACGCTGATCATAATGACTACTTACAGATACAGCGCTGGTGCGTTTAATCAGGATAATCTTTAGCTGGGTCAGGGTGTAGGCATTTTGAGTTTACTAATCTTGCCTATCGCGGCGGTGGATGGGCAAACCACTATAAATCTATCCAAACGTGGTGGAAATTTTCGTTAAAATGTGGTGATGTCTAAAATTAAGGCAATCACCTCATTTAGATGAATGATAAACTCTTAATACTGACATCAATGTTTAAGTCCGGAGTATTTATCAAATCTTCATGCATTAGGTTAACAAGTAAAATAACATAAATAGGTAAAGTTAATCAAAGACTTGATAAATTCATAAAATTGAGTGCTAATCTAGTCCGGATAGTAGCAAATCAATATGTAAATTTTAGCGTAATCTGATATCTATTTTAGATCCCAGTCAGTAACACAGAAACATGAGCAATAGTGAGACTCCCCTACGGCATAGTAAATCTCTCAGATTATCGATCGTAACTCAATATTACCCCCCTGACTACGCTGCAACTGGACAGCTAATAGAAGAACTGGCTATCGAGTTGGGAAAACAAGGTTTGTCGGTGCGAGTGTTTACTGGACAACCAGGTTATGCATTTCAAAGCCACTCAGCACCAGCCAAAGAGTATTTTCAGCAACTTATCGTTCAGCGATCGCGGGCGACTCGGATTTGGTCAAAGCGTATTCGTGGCAAAGCATTGAATGGACTAATCTTTTGTCTGCGGGCTGGACTGCATTTACTCAGAACCCGTAGTCGGGGAGACATACTTCTGTTAACCACTGCTCCTCCTTTTTTGCCCATTCTGGGATATTTGGCGAAAAAGTTATTTGGACTACCTTATGTGTGTTTAGTCTATGATTTATATCCAGATGTTGCAGTCGAACTCAATGTTGTGTCTCGTCGCCACTGGCTGGTCAAACTCTGGAATATAGTAAACTGCCATATTTGGAAACAGGCTCAACAAATTGTGGTCTTGAGTCCTTCGATGAAAACTCATGTCGCCGCTAAATGTCCCTCCCTGAACGACAAAATTACCGTTATTCATAATTGGGCAGATGCCAATTGGATTGTACCCATTGCTAAACAGGATAATTGGTTTGCCCAAAACTTCAATCTAGTTGATCAGTTTACGGTACTCTATTCCGGAAATATGGGTCGCTGCCATGATATGGAAACGATTCTCAACGCAGCCCAACTGTTACAAAATAAGCCAATTTTGTTTGTGTTTATTGGTAATGGTGCTAAACGGGAAGCCTTTGAAACCCAAACTCGTCTGCTTGGCTTAAGGAATTGCCGCTTTTTACCCTATCAAGATAAACAAAACCTACCCTATTCACTCACTTCAGGGGATTTATCCTTAGTTAGCATTAGTTCAGGGATGGAAGGTTTAGTCGCCCCCAGTAAACTTTACGCCGCCTTAGCCGCAGGGCGTCCAATCGCTGCGATTTGTGAACCCCAGTCTTATTTACAGACACTGATTGCGGAGGCTGAATGTGGTGCAGCGTTCAGTAATGGTGATGCGAAGGGTTTGGCAGAATTTATTCGACGCTTGTCCATAGATGAACGATTAGTCAAGCGTATGGGTGAAGCCGGTCGTCGGTATTTACAATCCAATTTTACCCCCGATTTGATTGCACGAGAGTATTCTAAATTATTTCATCAGTCTGTCATTTCAGAGTTTGTATCAAGCCCTAATGGAATGGATCGGAAAAAAGGGCATCAAACGAATAGAATAACTCAAGCAGGGGATAAGGCAACAATGTAGAAACGTGCCATAGTGCATGGTTTGAGATGTATTATGGCACATTGGGGCTATTTCTTCACAAAAACAGAAGGGTTAACCGATTGGGTAGATGTTGCTGCGATTATATTGGAAACAGATCTGTCCGACATGGTGGGTACTTGAGATTCAAATTTTTCCATTTCGATGAGACGAATAGAGAGTAGAATTTCTGCCAGGGTGCGCTGGAGTGCATAATACCAGCCATACCAACCGTCGAGAATACCAAGGTTTAAGATCAGACAGTAGAACAGGATGACGAAGGGGGCGAGGATTTTTTGCCGCCGAATGCGATCGCCGAAGCTGAGTTCACCAGGAGACGTTTCCAGGATTTTCTGGTTTTCAATCAGCATGTAGCGATCTTGCGCCCATAACCAGCGGCTTAGAGGTTTGCGATCGTCGTGGTAGATATAGGAGTTGAGTGTACCCGACTCACCTCTGACGTGAAGTAGCTGGGTATGTCCGTCATCGAGATAAATAGATTTTTCCCGTCGAAATAGAACTTGTCGAGGCGGAAGTAATGTTCCCCGTAGTGGCTTGCCAAATACGCAATATTTGAACCGGGCGAAGTAGCCATCTATGGGGGAATCTGTGGGAAGAGACGCAAGTTCAGCAATCAGTTCGTCGGTAAGCATGTAATCGGCATCGAGGGAGAGTACCCATTCAGTTTTCACTTGTGCCAAGCCGTAGTTCCACTGGTTGTGATGGGTATCGAACTGCCGCTGGAAGACTTGGGTTTGCGGATAGGATTTTACAATGTCCAAGGTTTCGTCAGTACTGTAGCTGTCGATAACGACGATTTGCTTTGCCCAAGTGAGTTTTGCCAGAGTGCGATCGATGTTAGGGGCTTCATTAAAGGTCAGAATAAGAGGTGTTATTTTTTCAAGCATAAGCCTGAGGTTACTATGAAAATTTTCAACTTAACTATTCACTGGAGAGCTGGAACAGAGCCTTGATTTCCAAAGATAGGGGCATCTGCCGGAAAATTTGAATTTAATGTTTGTGTAGTCTTCTTGGTTTAATAGCTCAGTTAGAGTTTTTGGAGAGAAAAACTTAATATGACCACCATCCCAAAGAGTGGTAAAGTGCCTATCCATTTTTCCGGAAAGAGCTAGAACCAGATTTTTAAAATAGCCGTGATAGGGAGTGGTAATGATTAAAACGCCATTTGGCTTCAAACATTTCTTAGCAGCTCTAAGGAGTTCTCTCGGATAAAATAAATGTTCAATAACTTCGCAGGAAATAACACTATCAAATGAGTTGTCCAACTTAGCATAAGGTAAATTGTAAATACTCCCCTGAATAAATTGGCAATCTGGGAAACTCGAACGAGCCAATGTCACACCCGACTCAGATTCTTCAACACCAACAACTTCATAACCTTGTTGTGCAATGAGATTAGTCAGACTGCCATTTCCACAGCCGATATCTAATACACGTAGCTTTTGTTGGTTGAAGGGTTTTGCCTGAGAGAGTATTTTTAGGAGTGGATCGAGCAGATAGGCATGATGATGCCCTGAACAATTATCTTGATAAGCATAGTTGTATTGGCTAATGGTGGTTTCCATTGATAAATTGGTACTCCATTAGTAGAAAATAGGGACAGGATATTTTTTAATGATGGCGGTATAAACCTCAATCAAATTTAAGGCAATGCCATCCCACGTATATTGTTTGAGAATCAGTTGACGGGCGCGGTTCCCCATCGCTTTTGCTTCTTGGCGATGGTTGAACCAATGTTTAATAGCAGATGCGATCGCCGCCACGTCCAGTTCGGTTAAATAGCCGAGTTGATGTTGTTTGACCATAGACGCTAAGGCAACACCGGGGGTGACCAAAACAGGTAGCCCTACGGCTAACGCTTCTAGAACAACAACCCCAAAGTTTTCCGAGTGGGAAGTCAGGACAAACATATCCGAGCCTTGCAGTAGTAAATCTTTCATCTCCCCTGTGACAAATCCGGAACGATAGGTGCTTTTTGTATCTTGATACAGTGCCGTTTATTTATATCCGACCACTTATAGTGATGTATTGAGATTACTGTATAGATAAAAATATTCGTAATTTTTAAACACTATGATGTACAACTTTGAATTTGCTCAGTCTAACATTGAAGTCGGCTTTTGTTGTCGATACAATATCCATTCGTAAACCTCTATCATTTGTTCTGCTGTACGCTCCCAGGTATATTTAGATTCCACTAATTGTCGTCCTCGATAGCCCATTTCAGTTCTCTGAATTTGTTCGCTCTCCATTGCCTCTCGAAGAGCTTCTACTAGAGGCATTACGCCACTATCAATCCACCAACCGCAGCGATAGGTAACTAAATCAGACCAAGGGGTTCCCTTAGTAGCGATGGCGGGTGTACCGCTTGCTAAAGCTTCTGCTATTACAATTCCGAAATTCTCGGTAAAAGAAGGTAGAACAAAAACATCAGCTTCTTGATATAGTTTCCACTTGGCTTCCCTATCAACATATCCCATCAAATTAATAGTATCTATCACTCCCAATTGCTTTGCTTTTTTTTCTAAAAAACCTTGGTAATTTCTTTCGTCATTACCGGCAATAATCAACTGCCAAGATTTAGAGTTTAGATGAGACCAAGCTTCAATTAAGTTACTTAACCCTTTGACGGGGTGAATTCTTCCAATAAACAAAACTGTTTTTTGGGATTGATGAGAACCTTTTTTTGTTATTGTAGGTAGTCGATCCACTCCCAAAGGGATCATAACAATTGGTAAATCTGGAAACAATTTTCTTAAGTTAAGTGCTTCTGCATTTGATGTAGCGTGCAATACCTGTGTAGTTTTCAAATCGGAATACTGGAAAAAATGCCAAGCTATTCTCTTTTTCCAAGCTTTATAATTCAAAGCCCAATTTTCGAGCATTCCATGAGGAGTAACTATTCGTGGTATTCCTAATCGACGTGATTCTACAGCAATGGCATGATTATTAGGTAACCAAATACCGTGATCATGAACTAAAGAACAGGATGTATCTACTGATGTACCATCCTTAAAATCATGTAAAAAATGCTTAAAAGATTGACTTAAATTTTCAGATAATGGATTCCACTTGAGGTTAGATTTAATTTGAGTTTTACTTAAAATTGGCAAACAGCCAGGACTAGCGCCCAGTCTAATTTGTATTGTTTGATCGTAATCTGCGATCGCCTCTACTAACCTAATAACGGCAATGGGAACTCCTCCTTTATCTTGGGAAATATCCCGAAGAGAGTGTAAAACTTGTATTCCTGTATCTTGAAAAAAATCTTTATTCATTTTCAATTCTCTGATATTTAGACAAAATATTTTTTTTAAACTTTACTTGTTGTACATATTGTTCTATTCGATCAAGTTCCAGTAGATAAGTACCCAGTGCTTCATAAAGAAGTAATGCGAATAAAGGAAAAGTTAGATTACCTAATAAGTATGCTTCGGCAAAGCTACTCAATAGTAAAGAGCCTAATCCAGCTATAACTACACTACAATGAGGATAATAATCAGGGCGTCGAATAGCTATTTTATTGAGTTGTTTCATCATTTTTATGGATTTAATTCCAAATATCACCAGAGGTATAAAACCTAACAAACCCAGGGCTGCTCCTGCAGCTAGCCAGGAGTTTTCTCCATAGCGTAATCGCTCGCTAGTAAGTGGGATGCCAAAAAATGGATAGGTTAAAAAAGTTCGCCATTGAGCCTTCCATACTAGCTCGCGTGTATTGCTCTGAGAACTGAGTTTGTCAAAAGCAATTCCTATGTCAAAAAAATCTAATTCATAAGGTACAAATAAAAGACCAAATATAACAACTGTTAATATTATTAAAAGCCAAAATAGTTTTCCGCTGTAATAGCGATAATAAAGTATTACAGAAAATATTGCAGATAATACTCCAGTTCGTGAACCAGTAGATATTAAACCCAAAATAACTAATCCAAAAAATAAAATTAATAATTGCTTAATTAGAGGATATTGATCATGTTTTTGGTATAAAAACAAGAAACAAGGAATCGTAAGGACGAGAAGGATAGCTGCAGCTTGTGGGTTTCCAGTCGTTCCATGAAATAACCCTTGTACAACCGTAATTGGCGATACATTTATGGTGGCTTGATAGAGGTTGGCAATTACAAAAAGAATGCCTACCATTGCGAGCGACCAAATGGCAAGCTCGAAATTACGTTCGTCTTGAAGCCAACGAGATGGTCCATATATGATTGTTAATACTACTGCCCCAAAGGTGAATATACCTATAAATGCAAAAGAGATGCTTCCATATTGTAAAGTTTTCAAAAAAATTACAATCTGAACAATAATCAGGTAAGTAATAGGCTTGGGTATGAGAATAGAACGCCAGCCTTTAGGAGTTTTAAACGCGATCGATAGGAGCAAGCCCAGCAGAAAAATCGTTAAAGGTCGTCCCATAGTGCGTAACTGCTGCAAAGGAAAAGCTAGAGCGGGTGCTTCTAAAATCCATTCATTTTTGAATTCACCCAAGGAAGCGGCAAATCCACAAAGCGCGAGCAAAAACCAGTGCTGGCGACGGTGAGCCTCGTTAGCCTGCACTAGGATAAGCAAACAAAGGACAACGCCAATCAACCCATAAGAACTGGTTAGAAACTTGAAAAGTTGGTCTAAATAAGACATTGGTTACCTCAAACTACGCTCCGGCTAGGGCTTTTTTAACTACTTCATTCAGAAGCTCGTGCCAACGATCTGCCCAAATCTGTGCAGCATAGGGAGCAGCTAATTGCTGGGCACGTTTTCCCCACGTTGAAAGCAACTCGTAATGTTCATGTAAGCTCAACAAAGCCCGAGCTAGTGCTTCTGGGTTTTCTTGGGGAACGATGATGCCGTTATAACCTGGTCGAATTACTTCTACTGACGAGCCACACACATCCGTACAAACAACAGGCAAGCCAGCAGCCGAGGCTTCGACGAGAGCGAGGGGCCAAGGATCGAAACGACTGGGCAACAGAAATGCTCCTGCCTGTCGCCACACCGCAATCATATCAGTGGGTTGTACGAAGCCGCGATTTTCAATCCCAGCTTGATTTTGTAGGCGATCGCCTAGGGTTCCCTGACCGCAGCAAACAAGCCCCCACGGGTCTGATATCCTACTACGATACTGACGGTATGCTTCCACCAGAATATCGATTCCTTTTGAAGGGGCGTAGCGACCCACGAACAGAAAAGATTGGGGCCAAGGCGATTGTTGCCGTTCCTGCCAGAGGGGATGCCAGACTTGGTCGTCAATTCCATACAGTCCGCGCTGAATTTTGGCAACGGGAATTCCCAGTCGTTGGGCGTACTGCCAACTTCGCTCTCCTGCCACTACAACCCGATCCATACGCTGTAGATACCGATGCAGTAGCCAGGGCGCTAGGTGCTGTCTCCAGGTGCCCCACCAAGGAGTATCCATGCCCATCACCAAGGCGCAATGTTTCAGCGTTGGGGAAAAGGCGAGTTTCCGATAGGGGGGGTGCAGCCAGCCAGAGAACACCACTGCATCGGGCTGAGCTTTTTGAACAAGCTTTTCGATGAGGGGAAAGTTTTGACGTTCCTCTAAATTCAGTAAGCGCGAGGGAATACCTGCCATCAGTTGGTCGGAAAAGGCAGTTTCGGTGTGGGCTTGGAAAGCAAGGACAAATACATCGATGTCTGGAAGCGTGTGCAAAGCAAGCCAGTTCGCTGCCATGTACCCAGAAATGTCAGACCAGCAAAATAAAACTTTGGTACTCATTACTTGAATAACTATTCAATAACGCCACGACATAAAAATCAAAAAAATAAGCCCATTCAATCGCCATATTCTCAATCACTTATAACATTGAATGCCGAGTTCTAAAGTCCAACGCTTTGGATCTTCAACATCACAAAAAACATCAATATTTGAGTCGCCAAATCTGGCTCTTCGTATATTTTTAAATCCAGCACTTTTTAACTCTAAACAAAGCGAGTTGTAGTCAAACATCCAAAGATGAATATTGCCAGTCAAACATTCTTTTAGAAAACTAAACATGTCTTTTTTACGATACTCCTTGCCCAGCCAAGTTATTCTCATAAATTCATGAGCTGCTTCTGGATTATTTGAGCTAATATATGCTTTAGCCATAATTTCTAAATCTGGTACTACCAATCGAAAAATTCCTCCCGGTTGAAGATGCTTGTAACAATTGGCGAGGGCACAGCGTACTTCCTCTAAGCTCATGTGTTCTAGGACATGGGAGCAGTAGAGAAACTCCACACTCTCATCTGCAACTGGTAAACCTTTGACAATATCACCATAGTGAACATTTTTGGGATAACGCCCAAATAGACCAGATGGAACTAGCTTGCCGATAACAGGTATTTTCTGTAATCTCATCAGTGGACTCATATCAAAATTTAACCAACGTTCTGGAGCGCAAAGTCCGCACCCAAACTGAGTAAAGCGACTTTCTGTTGCTGAAAACATAAATTTTTTCCAAAACTAAAGCGTTGACATGTAATTGGGTAAAATGTGGCAGGTAAGATACACGCCCTACAGGAATTTTGGATTCAATCAAGTCCCTAATATATTTAAAATTTATATCAGTTAAATATATTGGAAAAATGCCTTTTCAAGCCGATCGACACATCGCGACCAGGTGTTTTGCTTAGCATAGTCGAGTCCACGCTGGCTGTAGACTTCTCGTAATCTAGAATTTTCTTCGAGTTGGCTCAGAGTATCAACAATAGTTGCTGTTTCCTCTGGTTCAACAATAATGCCATTTGCACCCACTACCTCTGGCAAAGAAGCTCGATTAGCGACTACCGCAGGAGTACCAACAGCCATCGCTTCTAGGGCAGGTATACCAAATCCTTCATAATGTGACAAGAATAGTAAAGAAGAAGCACACCTCAAGATTCGAGGCAAATCACTATCTGGGACAACTCCTAACAATTTCACATTAGGAAATTCGCGAGTTGCTTCCACATACTTCGGTTCTGACTCTCCGGCAACAACGATTTGCAAATCAGAATGGCGATCGAGTAAAAGTTTAGCTACTTCTAACACAAAATTCCCACCCTTTTTTAAACGTAAGCCACCAATAATTAATATATAAGGAGCATCTATAGGCTTTTTAAGCTGAATGGGATTAGCAGAAGCCATTTCATAAAATTGTTGTTCGACTCCACAACCAATTACTACTATTTTATCTGGAGCTGCTCCTAGCAATTCAACCATTCGATGCTTGGAAAATTCAGAAATAGTAAAAACAATTCGGCAATTAGCCAAAGCTTTATAAATCCACTGGTTCCATTTATAACGAAACCATCGATGTTGACGAGTATTAGACCAAGGTAAATCAGGTTCAAATGCTTGAATGTCATAAATTGTAATGGCTGTCGGACAGGATGATACAGGAATATAAGTTTCCATCGGTGTAAAAAGCCAATCTGTTTTTTCGGATATAAAAACATCCATTTTAGGAAGTTGAGCTAATTTCCAAAGTCTTTCTGTAAAATTTTCCGGCAATGGGAAAGTCTTAAGAGATAAATCTCTTAAGGGTGATTTAATGTCTAATTTGTCATCTTCTTGTAACCATTGGCGAGAACATAGCAATTCTAAGTTGATTGAATGACGCGATTGTAATCCTAATAAAGTGTTATTGATATGGCGACCTGATCCTGTACATGGTAAGTAAGTCCGTCGAGGGTGAATGTAGGCAGTAATTTTCATGTTACTTAAAATTAACTATTGCTTGAAGTAGAAGAGTTTTGAATGTTTATTTTTATGACAATTTTAGGGTGCAATGCCAATATTTTGTTTAACCAAGTGCTGGCACATCTTTGGCTTCCAATCCCTAAAAAAGTTGGCAATTTTTCTGCGCTGATTTGATTCAAAAGTAAGTTTTTCATAGATAAACTAGATAAAGTAATCATCAGGTTGGGTTAACTACTTAATTGCTTTATGGTATAATTGATTGAGCCAACGGTGTTCTTTAAGGATTTTAATAAGTTTATTAATAAAATAATTTAACTTAGATTTAATGGCAATAAATAATTGGTTATTCGATGATTTTTTTGTAAAAAAATAGTTTTTGTACAAATTATAATTAGGCATACACTCATTTAATTTATATCCTGCCCAGTGCAATAAAATAATTTGCATTTTGTGATCTAATCCTCCATAATCCCATAGGTAATATTTGCCCTGTTCTTCATAAATTTTTCCAGGCTGTCGCGCCCAAGCATTTTGACAAATACTACCCATGACTTCGGCAAAATGCGCGTAACGTACAGGTTTTACATCACAACAGTAATTTATAAAAGCTTGATCTGTATTGCGGGGGTTCAGTTGTTCGCGAATTTTTAAAGCATCTTCGGCAAACTTCTCAAATTCCTCTATAGAAAATAATCCTTGGCGAGATGCCCAAAGACCTGATATAAATCCTCTTCCTCGTCCTTGTTTGATCATTTCTCGACGGAAGTTTCCGGGTTGGTAGACTTGATTGATCGCACAGTCATAATGAATAAAATCAAAGTCAAATTGTTCCGTTGCTTCAATAAGTGGTTTGAGGTCTGCTAAAACCAACTGCCGCGCATCTAAATACATAAAATATTCTAGTGATCCCCAGAAAGCTGCATAACGTCTAAACCAATAAAGACCGGTCGGAGTATAGCCTAATTCAAATGCTTTACCGATGGCTTCTAGTCGAGAGAAAGAATCATCGATATAAATTTGAAAATCGTAGTTTTTCTGCAAGGTTAGTAGGCGATCGCACTGTTCGTTAAAGGGAATTAAAATTAGTTGTAAATCGGGATTAAAAGTGCGAAAGCTGTTGAGAAATGCAAGCGCCCAATCGTAAACCTTATCATTGGCTGAAAAGTAAACACCGATACTGTTTTTTTGAAACATAATCTTCAGTTAATTGTGTATTGTTCAATTTTCAGTAACTAGATTAACTGGCATCTGCGGGTATCATTTTTCGTAGGTTATCCATCAAAAGTTCTGCCCAGCAGGGACCTAGCAGTTTAACCAACAAGGGATAAGGTACATTTCCTATGACACAGTTTTTTAAATCTAGATTACGAGCTGCTGCAAAATATTCCTGTGCTTCGTTGATATAACCCTCTCGTAAAATACCACGCCCGTAAGCCCAGAAACGTTGAGCTAAAATTTTCCGTACTTCTAGCTGTAAAGGTTTACTTGTCTGAGTTTCTATGAGTTGTTTATATTTTTGTAAAACTTGAAAGTGAAACATTGCTCCTTTGCTACTGTAGCCTCGTTGACTAATACGATTTTTATCGATATATTCACGATATTTATATACTGAACCGGGATAATACAAAAATTCCACTCCAGCCAATACCAAGCGCAGGTGAAGGTCATATTCTTGTCCTCGTGGTAGTGATGGATCGAAACCGCCAATTTCTAACAAATATTCGCGTTTGTGAAGAGGACAAGAAGTTAAAGGACTATTAGCTAAAATGTGAGCGATCGCATCTTCTTCAGGTTGTCGCGGACGCAGAGGATAATTAGGGATAGATTGATCGTGCTGATCGACCCAAATTGCATCACCATAGACAATGGCTTTAGACTCTGAAGGAAGTTGGCTGGCTTGAGCGACTTGTGTTTCTAGACAATTTTTCAACAGGACATCATCAGCATCAAGAAATTTTATATATTCACCTTGAGCTAATTGAATTCCTCTATTTCTCGCCAGTGGTGCGCCGCGATTTTCGCCAGTTTCCCAGCCAATCTGGTCACCAAAGCTTCTGATTATTGCTAGACTCTTATCAGTTGAACCATCATCAATCACAATAATCTCTACATTATTGTAGGTTTGATTGAGTGCGCTGGTGATCGCAATTTCAATAAAAGCTTGACTGTTATAGCAAGGAATAATAATTGTTACTAAATGTGACATAATTTAGTTTCGCCTAACTTTTTGATTTAAAAATAATTTATTTACTTTTTAAATTCCAACCAAAATCCTGATTAATCATTTTAAAGAAACGTTCATTGTGATAAAAAAATTATCAAAAAGCTGGTCGTACAAATTTGGATCAATTTTCTCTGTATATTTACCCGAATTAGTTTTTTGAATTGAAGTAATTTGGTAAATTGGAAGATTTAAAAAATTAAATATTTTTGCACATACATTCGCTTGATTTATCACAAAATCATCAAAGTTAATTATATTTAAATTTTCTTGAGGGAAAAAATTTAGCCAATTTTCCATTTGCTCATCATAATAACCTCGTTTACAATAAGAGTATGTGAGAAAAGCATTTGCTGAATGTTCAGGATTTTTCAGTAATTTATTAAAATCATTAGTAATCCTATCTTCTTCCAACTTTACTGCCTCTGCAAACGATACATTTTCCCTCCCACGTATTTGATTGTGATGGTAATGTGATAAGGCTCTATCAATAGGGTTTCTGACAATTAGAATAAGTTTAGCATTGGGTGTTACCTCATAAACTAATTCTGGTACACAAGGATGAATGAAAAAAGGAGTTGCATCACCTTCTAACGGTGTATAGCCGATTTGCCGCTCTACTTTACGTTTATTATATTTAGTGGAAAAATTTGCTTTATAAAAGTTTATCCCATGATTTCGATTAGAAGGATTATTAAAAAAGTGAACTTCTTTATTTAATCTATGAATGATTCCAGGATGTTTGCACAAACATTCGTAAAGTGAACTAGTGCCACTTTTCTGTACTCCGATAATATAAAAATCGGGTAAATCACCAAGTTTTAACAATGTTTTACAAAAAAATTTAGCATTACTAATGCTAGTCAATATTTGATATTTTAAGTAATTAAGTTGATTGTATTTATCCATGATTGCTAGTTTGTTATGCATCAATTAATTTTTTAAAATTTTATATAGCAAAAAATAAAAAATAGAATACCATAGCTAAAGTATAGGATTTAAATATCGTTTATTGAAATCTTATAAGCTGATATTAAAATTTTATTTATACTATCAACTCTTTGATTAGTTTGACAAAGCTGGCTAATATGCTGACGACCATATTTTCCCATTTGCTCTGCTAAACCCGGATTATTTAGCAATTTTATAATACATTCTGCCATTGCTTCATAATCAAATTCTCTTACTAAAAAGCCTGTTTTTCTATCAATTACTTGCTCAGGAATACCGTTATGAAGTGTTGAAATAATAGGTAATTCTAGTGCAGCAGCTTCAGCTAAAGAGATTCCAAACCCTTCTTGATCTCCACTGGGTGCAGTCACACTATGCTGTGCAAAAACCCAATGTTGATTAACAATAGGTAAAGCCTCTGCACGCGGTAAAGCTCCATAAAGTTTAACAGAATCATCCAACCCCAGTTTCTCAATTCTTTGTTTAACTCTTGGCATTTCTGAACCATCACCTATCAGAGAAAGTTGAGCATCTGGAACTTGCTTTTTTACCAAAACAAAGGCTTCTACTAACGCTACTGGATGTTTTTTGGGTGTAAAACGTCCAATAAATACTACAGATGGTGGTAGAGATTTGCGTTCATTCCAAGTTTTAGGAACTAGTCCTTCCAAATTAATTCCATATCTCACTACATAAATATTTTCTGATAGCGCACCTTCTAAAACTAATAATCGACGTATATGATTAGAAGCTACAATTAATGCCGAAGTGGTTTTAAAAATTTTTTTTAGTTCTTCTCTATAAGTTACATCATTTAAGGCAGAAGTAATATCTGCACCATGAAAATGCACTATAAATGGAATATTTAACTGCTCTAATACTGAATAAGCTAACGCCGCAACAGTACCAAAGTCAATATAAGCCACATCTGGCTGATACTTTTTCAAAACAGGTAGCAATGATTTATGCGCTTGTTTCAATCGTCTTTGATAAGTCCAAAATTCTCCTCGTTTTCCTAAAAAATTGTCTATCCGAAAACCTAGTTTATCAACTATTGAGCTTATAGTTAAAAATCGCACCTCATCAATTTCTAAATTCGTATTTATAGAATAGGAATTAGAATTAGTGAATATTCTTATTAATTGACCTGATTTACTCAAATTTTCTGCTAGGTCTGTCACAAAAGTTTCAGATATTAGACCAAAGTTGGCAGTTATATACGCAATTTTCATACTCTTACACTATGGAAGATGGTACAGTCAAAATCTGTTGATTTAGCGAGTTGTTTTAGTAATAGTCTAGTATTGACATTTCTTCTCGACAGATTTCTTCTATCTTTCTAAGATTTGAAGAACCAAAAAAATCTATTAAAGATATACTAGATTTTCCTTTTGGTTGAAATTGAACATTTTTTATCGGATTAATATTGTTAACAATTTTCAGCTCTAATCTAGATGCCAATGATTCTATTTCACTTACCTTATTGGCTTGAAAATTTTCATATTTTATTGCTGTAAAGTTTGATTGGTTAGCAATATAAAATTGCAAAACCTTTTTGCAACGTAATGCTAAAGTTTCAATATAGTCTCTGCCTTTGTGTTTTAAAAGAGTGCCATCTAAGACATGATACCAATTATAAGGAAATTTTTCCCTTAATTTATGCCATAAATTTAAATGTAAATCATTTAAATTACCTGGTATATCTAATCGATTTAAAATACTACGAATATTAGAGCGTGGATCTCTCAATACAAATATCTTTTTAGCAGATGGAAATCTTAAAGTAGTTTTGTTGACAAAGAAAGTAAATGTTGGATCTTTAATTATATCTTTGGAAAAGTAGTATTTGCTTTTATTAACAATTTCATCAAAGGAGTATTCTCTTTTTAATAATTTTTCCTCCATATCACCGAAAAAACAAAGAATATCAACACAGTAAGTAAGATTTGTAGCCTCTCCTAATAATGCCGTAACAGCGGAAGTTCCAGATTTCTGATTGCCAAACACAAAAATTGGGTTTGGGTTTATTTGGGATGTATAGCATCGCCATGAGTTTTGGACTCGGTAACAAAGAGAAGACAAGCTACGACGCGGATTGTCTATAAAATTAAAATATTTAGCAGACGCAGATTTGATCATACTGAATAATTTTTTTTCTCATTTTTTTGTCATTAATTAATTAATTAATTAATTAATTAATTAATAATTAATTAAAGTAGCTAGTTGATTGAACTAATATTTTTTTAATCTTTTCAAAAGAATGTTCTTGCAAAAAGTGTAGGATGCTTTGATTTTCTATTGCTGGGCTGAGACGGGCAAGCTCCTCAATTTTCGTAGCTATACTTTGAGCATCTCCCTCGACAGCAGTTTTCCAGTTAAATTTATTAACAGTTTTTTGCATTATAAATCCCTTATCAACAATGACTGGCTTGCCATGCGCCATTACTTTAGTCAAAATGTTACTACTAAATGGAAAATTTTTATAGTGTAAATATACAATATCTGATAAATTAATTAATGCTGAAAATTCATTTTCATTTTTTATGAAATAATTAATATCTATATAGGAACTTTGTGCAAGCCTTTCTTGCTTGCCGATGAGTTCATTTATAAATAAATTATATTTTTCTAGATCTTGATCACTTTTTTGGGGTAATTTAAGTTTACCTAAAACCAGAATAAAATATTTATTCAAATCTAATTTAGAAACAGACTCTAAAAATAATGGAAAATTTTTCCTTGGGGTTAAGTTTCCTAATAGCGAAACAATTTTTTTGCCTTGAGAAGCTTGTGCGATTTGATTTAACAAGCCTTGATTGATATCATTGCTTTCAAAGCTTATTGTATTAATAATTTCAGGTAAATGAAGACAATTTAAATGTTTAAATCGTTTGATAAGAAAGCGTTGATAAAGTGGTTGAAGAACAAGAATTGCTTTGCAAGAATGCAATGAAAAATTTTTCTCTGCATTGAATCTTAGTCTACTTTTCTCGTGTCCATCTGTAATTTTTAATTTATAGGATGGAGTAATTAATAATCCAATCCATTGCTTAGGAAAAAAAAATCTAGAAATTTCTACTGGAACAGCAGGCATCATGGAGTCTGTGTGGTGAAAAAATACTGGTGTTTTTCTATCTAAGTTAGACATTATTCTCCTAACAGTGATTAAATTAATTAAGGAAGCAAATTTAATGTATTTTTTTAAAGGTATTTTGTTCAAAAAAGAATCTATAAACATTAAAAATCGACGTAAAATTTTATCTATTAATTTCACCTCTATATCAATAACCTTGGTATTTTCAATATTAATTTTTTCAATATTTTTTTTTAGTAACTCATTATTTGCACAACAGGCATAAACAAGATCGTATTCTTGAGTGAGCATAGAGAGAATATTCATAAAATAAAATTCTGCGTGTCCGCCTCCATTTTCTCCTAAAATACACAAATCTATTAAAAGTATTTTTTTTATTTTCACTGAGTTATAGTCAGATTGATTGAACACTATTCTTTAAAAGTTTGCCCAAGCGCCTGCTGCTCCAATTGCATATAAGCGAACTGTAGTTAAGCACTGAATCTGTAGAGGGGAATCATATCACCCCATTCCTTCATACAGTTTCTATTGATAAAATCCGGATAAATAGAGAGCGATCGCATATTTTTTTGACTTCCTAGAAATTGAATCGATTACAGGGCTTTACCCAACTAGCTCTAAGCAGCGATCGCATCATAATCAATGAGGCAAATTACTTGACCGCTTCTAGATTAAGACTCACAGGATAGTACTTTCCGTTAATTAAGGCTTTACGAGCCGAAAAATCATCAAAAGTCGTTAATTCACAGGAACCTGGTTGCCATTCTTGAACTTGCTTAAATCCCGTCTCGATCAAGAGATTTTTTAGGCTTGTCCTGTTAAAGGCTGTCAAGTGAAAGTTGAATTTATAGTTTTGACCTCCCATGAGCATACGAAGAATGGTATTAATATCACTATTATTATCGTTGTAAATATTCAGTAGCAAATCAAAATCAGGCACAGATAAGCGCAAGGTTCCGCCTGTATTCAACACTCTAAACCACTCGTTTAACACTTTCATAACCTTACTATGAGGAATATGCTCCAGGCAATGACATGCATATATCAGATTTACGCTATTGTCTCTAAAAGAAGCCAGATTGTCTATTGCGCGTATGTAATGTACATGGGGAGCAGGTAAGCCATCAATGTTAATGAACTTTGGATGATTAATAGAACCACACCCTAAATGTAACTTGACTCCTTCGTTTTTCAACTTGGGAAATGGAGGGCGCAGAAACTGTCTTTGAAGCTTTCCGTAAGCGGTTTTTGCTTCAAGCTCAAATGCACGCCATTGAGAACGATACTTGTTACGAAATGATGTCGTTAACAACCTCACGAAAGATATCATTTTCAAGAAAACTCCCAGTAATGTTCTACGGCTATAGTAGTTCTATTTTGAGTAGGTGGAAATTTTGAATTGTAAACATCGTTATCAACTATTTCAAGCGTGGCTATATTTTCCTCCCAACATAACCATTCAGCCATTGGAATAGCTAAGCCTAAACTAATCAAATAATTCCCAGAGGCTAATGGTAGACAAGGAATAATACAGTCTGTATACGATTCTCCTTCTGGAATCGTAAGTTCTAATCCACTAAGAGGTCGAGTAGAATATTGAATTAGCTTATTTCCAAAAGGTGTAGAAATTTCTAATACTACTGAACCATTAGAAATATTTTTAGGTGAATAGTAATGAATCCTAATTCTTAGATAGTCCCAAGTTTTAGTAATTAACTTAAGCTGAGAATCTCTATTTAGTAAAGACAACTCAAGAATTTGAAAGTTATTATAGTTGATTTCTTTTTTGTTTTTCTTAAATAGGGTTCCCGGTGAATAAACATTAAGTATTTGAAATGACATTAAATAATGGCTAATAGTTTTTTTGACTGAGCCAATGCAATCAATCTGACCAGCCTTAAGATGAATTCCTTGATTGCATAAACTTCCAATAGTTCCCATATTGTGGCTGACAAATAAAACAGTTCGCCCTTCTTTTCCTACATCTTCCATCTTTCCTAAACACTTCTTCTGAAACTGAGCATCCCCAACTGCCAAAACCTCATCCACCACCAAAATCTCCGGTTCCAAATGCGCCGCCACCGCAAACGCCAACCGTACATACATCCCCGACGAATACCGCTTCACTGGCGTATCCAAAAACTTCTCCACCTCAGCAAAAGCAACAATCTCATCAAACTTCCGCTTAATCTCCGCCTTACTCATCCCCAAAATCGCACCATTGAGATAAATATTCTCCCGTCCCGTCAACTCCGGATGAAACCCCGTCCCCACTTCCAATAAACTCGCCACGCGCCCCTTAATCCGGATACTTCCTGTTGTCGGTTCCGTAATCCGACTCAAAATCTTCAACAGCGTTGACTTCCCCGCCCCATTGCGCCCAATAATCCCAACCCTGTCCCCCTGCTGAATCTCAAACGACACATCCTTAAGCGCCCAAAACTCCTCAACCGTCGGGTCAGACTCCCCCTTCCCCAGAGGCTTCAGTAACCTGCGCCCCACCGACTTCGCCCCATTCGCAATAACATCCCGCAGCGCCGTATACCGTTCCTGCTTCTGGTGACCGATAATGTACTTCTTCCCTAAATTTTCGACCCGAATTATCGTATTAGACATACTGCAAAAAAACTGCTACCTATAGATGCAAGGCTTTGCTAATTTATCCGGAAAAATACAAAAACAGACTATTTATTTAAATAACTGAATTCTTTAAATTAAAAACGATCACGCTAATCAAGACCTGACTAAATCACGTCCGCAAACGTGCGTTCTACCTTTCGGAAATACCAAATCCCACTGGCAAACAACAGCGCCACTAAACCCAGCGACAAGGCAAACCCTGGTAAATACAGCTTCGACTCTCCCCCTAAAATCGCCCAGCGGAAGCCATCAATCACCCCCACCATTGGGTTAAGCGAATAAATAAACCGCCACCCTTCTGGCACCAAACTACTACTAAATCCTACGGGCGAAATATATAACCCAAACTGCACGATAAACGGCACAATGTAGCGAAAATCCCGATACTTAACATTCAGTGATGCTAACCACAACCCCACTCCCATTGACGCCATAAACGCAATGCCAATAAACAACGGTAGCGTCATAATCCGCCAACTTGGTACGAAATCATACCACGCCATCAATCCCAGCAAAATTATCCCCGAAATCATAAAATCGACGAAACTGACAATCACTGCACTCGTTGGCACGATTAAGCGGGGAAAATACACCTTAGAAATTAAATTGGCATTAGTAATTAAACTATTACTACATTCAGAAAGGGAGTTAGCAAAAAACTGCCAGGGTAACATCGCTGCAAACACCAAAATTGGATAGGGCGCACCGGCTTCCGACGGCAATTTGGCAATTTTGCCAAACACCACCGTAAACACCACCATCGTCAGAAGCGGTCGAATCAGCGCCCAAGCAATCCCAATAATTGTCTGCTTATAGCGCACCAGAATATCCCGCCACGCTAAAAAGTAAAACAACTCTCGATAGCGCCACAGGTCTTTCCAATACTGCTGTTCGGTGCGACCTGCTTCAATGACTAATTCTGTTGGTTGAACCATGGCGATTAAAGTGCTGAATGTGTTCCATGGATTACAGCTATCTGTTGCTAAACTCCGTAAACCTATTCACATCCTGTTGACTCGATCCGGATAAAATTGCTCAAGTAAACTCCTTTTTGCCATGGCGAGGAGGAAGTCGCAGCTACACAAATGTATGCGAAGCCTTCCCCAAGGGCAGTCCGCCTGCGCGGACTAGATTATAAAGGGGGTGGCTAACCCGAATTTGGTATGATGACTGTTTAGGCGATATTATCCAAGCTGTAATTCGACTGGTCAACAGCGATCGCGCCTACTCAATCTCAGCATCAGTTGCTCCGATACGTTTAGCTACGTTGTCGGGACGATGGCAAAACTAGAGTAGAGACACGATATGTCATGTCCCTAATAGGATTGAATCTAGGGTTTATAGTGGACGATACAAGCGTTTATGGCGCTAAAGCGCAACTACGAACCTACAGCGATCGCTCAAGCCATCACCATACCGCCATCGACATTGAACACCTGCCCGGTGATATAAGCGGCGGCTGGATCAGCAGCTAAAAATCGCACCATGCCCGCAATTTCCTCTGGCTTGCCATAGCGACCGAGAGGAATATACTTGATGATATCCTCCGATTTAATATCTTTGGTCATATCGGTTTCAATAAATCCCGGTGCCACAGCATTCACGGTAATCCCGCGAGGCGCGACTTCCTTCGCCACGGTTTTGGTAAACCCAATCACTCCGGCTTTGGCGGCGCTATAATTTGCCTGACCCGGATTGCCCATTTGTCCAGCGACGGAGGCAATATTAATAATACGACCCGATTTTTGCTTGAGCATAATTTTACTGGCTGCCCGAGTACAGAAAAACACACCCGTGAGATTCAGGTCAATTACCGCCTGCCAATCGTCGGGTTTCATCCGCATCAAGAGGGTGTCGCGGGTAATCCCAGCATTATTCACCAGTACGTCTAGGCGACCAAATTTGTCTTTGGTTTCCTTGATCAGAGTCTCCACCTCTTCCAGTTTTGAGACATCTGCTTGAAGTGCGATCGCATCTCCCCCGGCTTCGGTAATTTTGGCGACAACCTGATCAGCCGCCCCACTGGAACTGGCGTAGTTAACCACTACCTTTGCGCCCTCTGCGGCTAATGCCAATGCCACAGCGCGACCAATTCCCCGTGACGCCCCGGTGACAATCGCCACGCGATCGCGGAGTTGGGCAGATGTCTGTGATGTTTCCATAAAAAATCTCTCTTTCCATTAACTGAAGTCAGCTCTTAGCATTTTGCAGTGACATCCTCCTACACTGACCCTATAGGTATAGTGTAAGCTTCCTTTGTCGCCGTCTTACGAGGGCGCCTCCGGCGTTTTCTAGTTGGGAATATGCCCAGCCCAACTCTCTTGATATTGATCGCCGCATTCCAATCTCTATCCAATACAAATCCACATAAACATTCGTGGATTCTAACTGATAAATCTTTTTGGTGGTAGCGGTTACAACAAGAGCATACTTGGTTCACTTCGGCGGTAATGCTGAACAATCGGCTCGACCTCCCCATCCGATGCTGTCCAGAATTTTTCGAGTCCTACGTCCAATCCAAGGGAATTCTCCTCTGTTGCTTCTATCTCTGGTAACTTCAAATTGGGAACGCTTTTGTCTTCCAACGTCAAACACACGTACCAGCCATCTGCCCGACGCGAGATCAGCGCCGCCTTAATCGTAAACCCGTCTGGGATTGGACGATGGTAGATCACTTTTACCTGACCCACTTTGGGTAAATTGATATAGGCAATATCCCGCCGACGTTCCCCATTCTTACGCCGATACGGGTTAACAATCACACTCAGGCAATCTGACTTCAATTGCGGCATACAAAACGTCCGGTATCGCCGCACTGATTTAAACCGAGGTTTGCCGCTCCGTTTCCCTTTTAAATCCCCCTTGATGTACCGATTAAACGTATCTTCTACCCGTTTAATCGCCTCCTGAATAACTTGGGAGTGGATTCCTTTATAGAGTTTGCCGTGGGACTCCCGCGACCAATGGTTTGCTCGTTTTTGTGAATAGTATGAAGGTGGGTCTTTCAGTTCCGGTAAATGAGTGACGAAAATTGGGCAAGCATTGACAGGTGAGCGATTGAACGCCCACCATTTAAACCGTTCTGAAAGCATCAAATTGTGGATATGACATAGTTTGTATAGCCATTCCTTTAGCTGGCTTAACTGTTGCTTGTTTGGCACAATCCGATACTGATAGTTCAGTTTAAATGTATCTTTGCTTCGCTTCAATTCTTGTCACCTCCTTTGTGGTAGTTATTATACTATGCTTGTGGCAACTATTCAGGACAAAAAGGAAACAAGTTTACTCTCGCTGTCGATTCATCTCACGCTCTATCGAAGATTAGAGCGCGAGATGAATCGCCAGATAAGCTAAAATCGAGCCAAACCACCAATCACCATGATGTTTTGTTATGGCAGTTAAAAAACAGTTTGCCAGTTTTCAGGAACTCCTCTCTGGATCGGATGTACCCGTATTGGTCGATTTTTACGCGACCTGGTGTGGTCCATGTCAGATGATAGCACCGACCCTAGAGCAAGTCGGTGTTCAGCTCAAGGGTAAGCTACAAGTGGTCAAAATTGATACAGACAAATACCCCCAGATTGCCTCTGATCATCATATTGAAGCCCTGCCCACCCTGATACTCTTTAAGGATGGCAAAGCGGTGGAACGGATTGAGGGGGTTGTCTCCGACAAGCAGCTTATGGAACGACTAAAACCTTTACTTTGAACAACCACAGAGACGTTCCGGCGGAACGTCTCTACCCAGGCGGAACTTGATCAATATCCCTTGATCAACTTCAGGATGCTGTCGTGGATTCTGGGGAATCACTGGACCCGGTTGTGGCTTTCTTTTTGTCCTGTTCCCGTTGTTCCCGTTTTTTGCGATCGGCTTTGATCGCGTCTTCAAGGACAATCTGGGCTTGAGCCATTTTTTCCAGGTTGCTGCGATACAACTCCAAGTCTTTCTGTAATTTCTCTTGGGGAAGATGCAAAGTTTGACCGATTCGCTGGAGCATTTCCATCGACTGTTTCGCGTCTTGAACTAACTCCGGTTCTGCCTGTTCCAGAAGGGTATACAAGCCAATGGCAAACAGACGAGAGTATTTAAACTTAGGATTATCTGCGATCGCGGCAACCGTGGTATGAATATCCTCAGCACCCTCTAAAGGTGTTGGTGAACTAAACCAGTCAACCAGTTCTTGCCCCGATAAACGCCCGACTGCGGCTTTCAGTTTTTCAGCATCATCCTGATACTGTTGCGGATTACCTCCCACCGCCTGACAAAGGGCGTTAAAAATGGATTCTTTATCCCGTTCCGGTCGATAGCCTTGCATGAAACGATTAAAAGATGCGACCACACCTAAGACATAGATGGGATCATACTTAAAATCCACATTGACCGCCAGCAAATGCATCTCGACCATCAATTCTTCTACCACCCGTCGGTAAATCGAGTTGATTGGACGGGTGTGATAGTTATAAAAATCTCGTTTTGTATCCGAGACGGTGCGAACGTTACTCACAGAGCAAAATATAAAGGATATTTTTTACCATTGTCTCGCTTGAGTGGCTCAATCCCCTAGAACCCGAAGAGATGACTCTCTCCTTGACCCAGTTACTATTCCAGTCCTTTCGGGCGTGTACCCGACGTTAGCGGAGAAAGGTTTGGTGTTACTTTACCTTCGTTTCGCTAACCAGACTGTTTCGCAATACGTTTATAATTCGCCTCTAGCGCAGCATACCCATCAATCGCGATTAGGCTTTGAGGGACTTGAGCCTAGACTAGCGTTCGGGTTTTACTCAGCCCCAGCCAGACTGGCTAACTGCTAAAGAAATAAACAGTTAAACGTTTGGTTTTCACCCTAGGGGGTAGAGTCTCAATCGAGTCATTCCTTCCATCTTACCAGTTATTCCCTTACTCGCACTTGCTACTGTTTATCTTTGATACTATTGGGTTTGATGAACAGGTCTAATAGTATAATGCTTTCTGGCTGAATCTAATTTAACTTCAACTCATGACTCTACCGCCAGAACTGATCACCCTGGCAAGCTATATGGCGGGTAAATTTGATAACCAACAACAGGCGTTGACTGAACCAGTCTGGTATGTTCACTTACACCTCTGGCAACGACCGATTCCTTTATTTAGCGACGATAGCCTCACCCTCTTTGCCGAACAAGCGCCGATTACTAACCTCGATCGCCCCTACCGTCAACGGATTCTGCGGCTGTATCAAAGTGACCAATCCTCCACTGAGTTACAGGTACAGTATTATCAGATCAACGATCCGGACGCCGTTCGCGGTGCAGGTAGGCATCCTGAATTGTTGCAGCAGCTTAACCGCGAAGATATCACATTTCTACCCGATTGCCGTCTAAACGTGCAGATGCAGCAAATTGGTTTCAATAATTATGAATTTACTACCACTTCAGCCAGCGATCGCCCTTGTCGCTTTAGTTATCAGGGCAATACTTACCAAGTCTCTCTAGGCTTTGAAGTAACAGCCGATGAATTTCGCAGCTACGATAAAGGCATTGACCCTAGTACCGGAAAAGCCACTTGGGGAGCCTTACTCGGTCCATTTCGATTTACCAAACGCCAAGACTTCGCTGGGGAACTGCTAATTTAATCGGTTGAGTTGCTGATTGGGTGGGGACTGTTCTCCTGTACAGGTTGTTTGGGAGTGAGTGAACGACCTACATCAAAACTTGGGTATGAATCCCTTTGTTCAGGTTGCCATACTCCGGGGTACACCTTCCAAAGCTTCTTGCTCCGTTTCAAAAATTTCAAACACGGAGTCCATCATCGTGACTTCAAACACCAGTTTGGCTTCGGGATGGACATTACAGATGCGAAAGCTACCTTTGACCTTATCCGCATCGCGCATACCCGCGACTAGAGAGGTTAAACCAGAACTGTCAATGAAGTTAACCTGACTGAGATTAACCACCACATGGCGGCTGAGTTTGGAAATGCATTCTTGTAATTTCAGGCGAAATTGCCAAGCTGTGGTAATGTCCAGGCGTCCAATTGGCGCCAAAACAATAACTGTTGTACCGTCTTTGGTCGTGTGTGTTTTTTGATCAATATGAATCATATAAAGACCTCCTTGAGCAGCAGTAGCTCCCCTTGACATCACAAGAGGAGCCATACAGGGTTTGGGTATCAATTCCGTTACTTAGGCGTTGGGTGAATGGTTGAAACAACAAGTAACTTAATCGGGCAACCTACGCTACTTATCCGTTACAAAAAACTTACCCAAAGTTCCCCAAAACTGGACATCCTTGGGAGTACAGGCTTGGTTACCAAGCCCCTACGGTTCCTGCTTCATCCTAGCAGTGATGGCACTTAACCAGTCCACAGGCTTAACATCGGGTGTAACTCACTCTAGAAAGATTGCCAGGGTGGTTTTTGCGTTAGCAATCTCTTCTGTATTGTACATATTCCCAAGTTAGGTCAGGACAAAGTGGATGCTATTTTTGTGCCAAATTTTGGTAAAGATGACTATTAATGGGCAAGAATTGGGTTACTGTTTCTCACTCCCGTAGTTCAACGCCGATAGTTGGCTTAGGTTCAATGGCACGCTCCTTAAACAGTTTTGGATCACCAAAACCCTTGAGATACCGTATGGTGGGCACTGCCCACCCACCTTAATTCAGTACCATTCGGTTTAGGTTGAAGGAGTCCAGTTTGTCCAATCTTGAGGTTTGAGGAACGTTTCGTACAGTTCAGCCTCTGGTGTATTCGGTTCGGGTTGGTAGCCATATTCCCAGCGCACTAAGGGAGGGAGAGACATGAGAATCGATTCGGTACGTCCGTTCGTTTGCAAGCCAAAGATCGTTCCTCGGTCATACACGAGGTTAAACTCGACATACCGACCCCGACGATAAAGCTGGAAATTGCGTTCGCGATCGCCATAGTTCATATCCCGCCGCCGCTCGACAATTGGCATATAAGCTGGCAAAAACGAATGACCGCACTCCTCCACCCAGGCAAACAGTTGTTCCCAGGTTCGGGGTTCTACCGCCCCCAGTTCCTTGCTGTAGATGGCTGCTGCTTTTTCTGGGTGGGGACCTTTATACAATTCCCCGGTTCCGTCTTGATAGTCAAAAAACAGTCCGCCAACGCCTCGTGTTTCTTGACGGTGTTTGAGATAGAAATATTCATCACACCAACGCTTGAATACGGGATAGTACTCGGAGTGATGATTGTCACAGGCGGCTTTTAGGGTTTTATGGAAATGAGCCGCATCTTCGGCAAAGGGGTAGTAGGGTGTTAAATCAGCTCCTCCACCAAACCACCAAACCGGTCCTGCCTCAAAGTAACGATAATTTAAGTGAACCGTGGGAATATAGGGACTGCGCGGATGTAGCACCATAGATGTACCCGTGGCATAGAAGCCATGACCTGCGGCTTCTGGACGTTGGGTTAAAATCGAGGGCGGAAGTTGAGTCCCCCATACTTCAGAAAAATTAACACCCCCCTGTTCAAAGACAGCACCATCCCGGATTACACGAGAACGACCCCCGCCTCCTTCTTCCCGCTGCCAAGAATCTTCCTGGAACTGACCCGCACCATCAAGTTCTGCCAAGGATTCACAAATAGTGTCTTGGATCTGTTGCATGAACTGCTTCACTCTATCCCTAGAGTCAGTGGCAGGTAACGAACGATTAGGATTTGTGGTCGGTGTCTGAGCTGCGGTCATAATTTCAATAGTAAATACAGTATTACCTAAACCAGAAGGCTATGGTTAGGCATTTTAAGGGTTCCAGGCTCTATTTTAAAGGTTTATGGTGTCAACTATGCCAACTAATTGCTAAGTAGTCGGACTTTCATTAAAGTCGGGCGGTGGGGATAAGGGAAAAGGGAACGGGCAATAGGGAACAGTAAGGATTTGAGGCTGGTTAACATTTCTTAGGACAGCGGACAGAATTTATGTCCAGGTACTTAGCAATACCGTGTCTTGCCGAATGTAAGATAAACATTGCTGAAGCGTCGCGATAGGAGGCGTGCTGTGATCCTAAATTTTTCCTTTAAGCTAATCGCAGGTCAAGAGGGGCTTTGGTGCAAATTTTCCCTCTTTCGGACTTATCGCGCCCTCAGTAATGCTCCGGTGGATGTTCTGTGGCAAAAATTAATCAATTTGGCAGATGTCTCCTGGAATCCTTTGCTCTGTAGTACAAATGCACCGAGAGGTTTAATCCCGAAACCTGGCTTGATTTACCAGGTGGTAACGCGCTTGATTCCCATTCCGGTGCGAGTGTTTGTCGAACGGGTATTGCCGGGTGAATTAATTAGCGTCCGGATGCTGGCAATTCCGGGGGTGGAAAATCGAGTGACATATCGGGTGGAGTCAGGCTTGTGCGGAACGTATGTGTCCTTTTCGGTGACAATGCGGGGATGGCTATCTCCCTTACTATGGTGGTTTATTCGCCCCTACGCTGCCCGTGTCGCGGCTGAATTAGCTCAAGCGGCGGAACAGGGGGTGGTTGTTTAGAGGAAGCTGGGGGAGTTGGGGGAGCTGGGGAAGCTGGGGAAGATAGGAAGCAAACAAATGACATAAGACAAATGACAAATGACAAATGACAAATAACGAATGAGCAATCAGCCGTAACCTATTAAGATTGTTCAATACCCCGCCCTACTCCGTGAGGACGGGGATTGCCGGACAAACGGCAACTAAGTATTGAATACCGCACAGAGTCTCAACCTGGTACAAACTCTTGGATACTTCCCTAGTCCAAGTTATCTTTAAGACTTTTTGTCGAGTCGCTCGCGATTGTTAGGACATCTTGGTTGAGATGGCGGGAAGGGACTACACACTCACTCGTGAGGATTATCTCCATGTTACGAATACCAGTTCTATCAAAGTCAGGTAAACCCCTAATGCCTACTAAGCCTAGTCGTGCTAGGCGTTGGCTGAAAGAGGGTAAAGCCCAAATCATGCACAACGACTTAGAATGTTTTACCATTCAGCTAACCTTTGAGACAGGAGAAGACACCCAACCTATAGCCATAGGAATAGATCCAGGTAAGCACTACTCAGGGATCGGGGTTCAGTCAAGCCGTGCTACTCTCTGGATGGCTCATCTGGTCTTACCGTTTAAGACAATTAAAGAGCGGATGGAGTTACGGCGGGTCATGCGTCGAGCAAGACGAGGAAGACGGATTAACCGAAAACTCCCCTACTCTCAACGGTGTCACCGCCAAAAGAGGTTTGAGAATCGTAGACAGGGTAAGCTACCCCCCTCAATTCGAGCTAATAAGCAATTGGAATTAAGGGTAGTCAAAGAACTCCTCAAGTTATTCCCTGTTAGCGCCATTCACTATGAGTTGGTCATGGCTGATGTAGATAAGACCAGTGGTCGTAAGTCGGCTCGGTCTGGTGTTGGTTTTTCTCCGGTCATGGTAGGACAACGACAGATGCTTAAGTGGCTATCTGAGTTGGCGACCGTTACAACCCACCAAGGATGGCAAAGAGACGGCAACGGCACGACGCAACTTAGACAGTGGCTAGGGTTAGCCAAAGACAAGAAAAACAAAGCTAATCAGACATCAGCAACACACGCCGTTGATGGTGTGACCTTAGCCGCGTTTGAGTTTAGCCGGAAAGACTTACACAGGTTGGTGTTCTGGAGACACCAAGACACAGGTTTCTGTCAGTAATGCCAACTGGAAACGATTAGGGCAGTTTTCCGCCAAAAAAGTCCAGTTGTTGCAGCGAAGCACAGGGTTAATTGTCGTGCCTTCAACTGGACTGTCAAATCTTCCCTTCGACTTCGCTCAGGGTTGATTTGACCTCTATCCCTCTCCGGGTTGCTTCGCTTAACCCGGAGTCTCACGAGATGTACGATGAAGATGTTTGTCCCAGCACATTGTCACCCTAGGAATTTGTCCTGATTATGGTTGATACCCATTCAGTTTTAGACGTACTACGCCCCGTGCAAGACCCTGAACTCCAAAAGAGTTTGGTGGAATTGAATATGATCCGCAATGTGAAAATCGACGGCGGGACGGTTAGCTTTACACTGGTGTTAACCACACCAGCCTGTCCGTTGCGAGAGTTTATTGTAGAGGATTGCCAAAAGGCGGTGAAGCAGCTTCCGGATGTGGAAGAGGTTGTGGTCGATGTGACAGCAGAGACACCGCAGCAGCAATCGTTACCCGATCGCCAAGGGATTGATGGCGTGAAAAATCTAGTCGCCATTTCCAGTGGGAAGGGCGGTGTGGGCAAAAGTACCGTGGCGGTGAATGTGGCGGTTGCCCTCGCCCAGACGGGAGCCAAGGTGGGTCTGATTGATGCCGATATTTATGGACCCAATACCGCCGCGATGCTTGGATTAGCGGATGCCAAGGTGATGGTGCAACAGGGTTCTCAAGGAGAGGTACTTGAACCTGCCTTTAACCATGGCATTAAATTGGTGTCTATGGCATTTCTGATTGATCCCGATCAGCCAGTGATTTGGCGCGGACCGATGTTAAATGGGATCATTCGCCAGTTTCTCTACCAGGTGAATTGGGGAGAATTGGATTATCTGATTGTGGATATGCCACCGGGAACCGGAGATGCTCAGTTGACCTTAGCCCAAGCTGTACCTATGGCTGGGGCGATCATTGTGACAACGCCTCAAAATGTTGCCCTGTTGGACTCCCGGCGCGGTTTGAAGATGTTCCAGCAATTGGGAGTTCCGGTATTGGGTATCGTGGAAAACATGAGTTATTTTATTCCACCGGATCTGCCCGATCGCCAGTATGATCTGTTTGGTTCAGGAGGCGGCGAAAAAACCGCTCAGGAATTAGACATACCCTTGTTGGGATGTATTCCCCTAGAAATTACCCTGCGGCAAGGGGGCGATCGCGGCTTACCCATTGTCGTGGCTGAACCGGAGTCGGCATCAGCTCAAGCGCTGATCGCGATCGCCAAGGCGATTGCGGCAAAAGTGTCTGTTGCTGCCCTAAGCCGCCATTGAATGCTGATTAGAAACAGTAGGAGAAGGAGGGGAAAAAGGAATTATAGGGTTAAACTATAATGCATTCTTCCCTATCCATCCTTATTTTGAACTAGCCTAGGATTTGATCAGGGATTATCCAAAATAGTTGTGAAAAATTCCTGAACAGGGCATCTTCAGAGCGCTAATTGCTAGAAACGTCAATCGCATTCCCCAACGATTATGTTCCAAAAGTCATTGTCCCGTACCCAAATGCGCTGGCTTATGTTCCTGAGCCGATGGCAGGAACTAGACTGGCAGCTATTATTTGTTACCCTAAGTCTCACCTTCCTCGGTGGAGTAATGATTCGCAGCGCCGAAATGAATGAGGGGCTAACCGATTGGTGGTGGCACTGGATCATTGGGGGTATTGGTTTAACGCTGTGTCTACTCATCGCGCGATCGCGTTACGAAATCTTACTCCAATGGCATTGGATGGTTTATGGGGTGACGAATATCGCCTTGTTTGCGGTGATGATTATGGGGACGACGGCAAATGGCGCACAACGGTGGCTGAATATCCTAGGTTTTCACGTTCAACCGTCGGAATTTGCCAAAATTGGCTTGATTATCACCCTCGCCGCGATTATCCACTGGCAACCGGCTTCAACATTAAATGCGGTATTTCGCGTCTTAGCTATTGCGGCAGTTCCCTGGCTATTTGTATTTTTAGAGCCAAACTTGGGAACCTCATTGGTGTTTGGTGCGATTACGATGGGAATGCTCTATTGGGGAAATGCTAATCCCGGATGGTTAATTTTATTCGTGTCTCCCATCGTTTCCGCGATCATGTTCAATGTATTTTTGCCCGGATGGTTTGTCTGGGTAGGAGCGATGATGCTGATTGGTTGGCGGACTTTACCGTGGTCCTTCTTTGGTGGGATTGGAGCATTGGTTGCCAATGTGATTTCGGGGGGATTAGGAAACTTGTTATGGGGATTGCTTCAAGATTATCAAAAAGACCGATTGCTTCTTTTTTTAGATCCGGATAAAGATCCCTTAGGCGGAGGATATCACTTGATTCAGTCTCGAATTGCCATTGGCGCAGGTCAACTCACGGGAAGAGGACTGCATCAGGGGACGCAAACCCAACTCCACTTTATTCCGGAACAGCACACCGACTTTATCTTTTCTGCCATTGGTGAAGAACTCGGATTTATTGGTTGTTTGCTTGTCCTATTTACCTTTTGGCTATTGTGTTTACGGTTAGTGATTATTGCCCAAAATGCTAAGGATAACTTTGGCTCACTATTGGCAATTGGTGTCCTATCGATGATTGTGTTTCAAACGGTGATCAACATCGGCATGAATATTGGTTTAGCCCCGATTACCGGGATTCCACTACCGTTGTTAAGTTATGGGCGATCGGCATTACTGGCAAATTTTTTAGCCATTGGATTAGTGGAATCGGTTGCCAATCACCGACACCGATTGAAGTTTTAGTCATTGGTCATTTGTCCTTTGTCAGGGTAGGACTTAGGCAAATGCTCTATATGTAGGGTGGGGAGAGCGTAGCGTAACGCACCTTGACTAATATATAGGGTTTAGCTGCGTAAGGTTTGAGAACAAATTAGCTAAACTATCAGCTAGCACATTATAGTAAGCTGAAGAGATAGAGATTTAGGGGTAAAAATTGATGATTCTTCCTGGCTCAATTGTGCGCGTTATCAACGGCGATGACACTTACTACAAATTTGAAGGGATAGTCCAGCGTATCGGTGATGGAAAAGCAGGTGTGCTGTTTGAAGGCGGCAACTGGGATAAAATTGTCACGTTCAATTTATCGGAACTTGAAGAGGTGAACCCTAAAGGCAAAAAATAAACAGGACTTTTAACCTGTGACCCGTTATAGCGAACCGAAATGATTCGTGAACCAGAAGAGATTATTTTAAAGACGGGAAAAAGACGGTTTTTATTTCCTCTGTTTCCTGTTTAATCCTCTTGTCTGTTCACGTTTCATTAAATCTATCTATAAACAAAACAAATGACAGATGACGAATGAAAAAGGACTAAACTATGCGTCTTCCTTTACCCCAGTTTACGGCTAGAGAACGCCCTGATAATCACATTGCGGAAGTCATAGAAACGGCAACTACAGAATTTCTGGCACAATGCCTAGAGCCAGAAGATTTGAGTTTTCCGGTCATGCCACCTTTTGGCAGTTGGGTCAAATCCGTTGATGAAGAATCGGGAAATCAGGTTATGGCGATCGTTTATCATGCCACAACTAGCCCGATTGATTCAGTTCACCGGGCTGTTGCGTTGGGATTGTCACTGGCAGAATTGCGAGAGCAACAACCACAGATTTTTGCCATGCTGAAAACGGAGTTTCGGGCGGCGATTGTTGGGTTTATACCGCCTGGTGAGGGACATAATGGTGACCAACCCCCTAGAGGACGAGCCTATCAATATTTGCCTCCTCGTCCGCCGCAAATTCATCAAGCTGTCTATCAATGTCAACCAGACGAGATTATTTACTTTAGTGAACAATTGGATTTTTTACGCACCCTTCTCTTAGTCACTGGAGCGCCAGTGGAAGCGTTAACGGCGGCAGCGATCCGAGAAATCTATCAAATCCGTAAGGGCGATCGCGATTGGTTAGTTCAAGCAGGGCGAACCCTGAGTGTTTTACTCAAGGATGATTATGACCGTTTGCGATATATTTTGAGTCAACTGCACTGGTGAGTTTAGTATCAATTCCCGTAACATCCTCAGTTGAGCTTAGTTCTGGACGCTAGATTGAAACTGTTGAGTATATGGAGTCCAGTGTTGAAGCATTACCGACTGAACTGCAAGCGGTTATTCAACAATGGGATAATGGGGTTGAACAGATGGATCAGGCAGAATAATATTTAGATCTTGTTAAAGCCATAGTTTAGCTTAGCGATCGCACTAACTCAGGACAACCATGACTCAATCTCAACCACCACTTCCCCAACCCCAGTTAGATCCTCAGGGGATTACTTTCGATCAGTATGCCGAATTTACGCCAGAAAAGCTAGAACTGAGCAACGGCTACTTGGGGTATGGTGGACAAGACCAAACGGGGTTTCATTTGGCGATTTTAACCAATATGGGACTATTAGCCGCTATCCAACACATAGGTGTGTCGCTATGGGTGGACGCCCTGAATCACTATTTGCGGCAAAAGTTGGAAGCGGTAAATGCTGAACCAGAAGTCGCTGAAGCGATGATCAATCGGTTGAATCGATCCATAGAAGACTTGGAGGCGATCGCAGAGTATTTTGTGGAAATACAAGATAACAATCAAAGTGGTTAATATCTAACAAACTTTATGAAAAAACCATAAGAATTAGCTGCTCATAACATGAGAAAAGCGTCAGCGTTAGTTCAATGTATTCTCGCCCTACTTTTAGCCATTTGGGGCGTTAAGCTACTATTGCCAGACCGCAATGTATGGGGAAATCCTCAACTTGAAACATTAATGATGCAATGTCAAATTCCATCGACAGAAGCAATCATTCGTTTATATCAGGGAAATGGAGGTGCAACGGTTGCTTATTGGTACTCCGTTACTTTTGATAACGGTAAATTCCCTACAGAAAAACAAATTTTTCATACTTATGCCTACCCATCTATTCAATCCATTGATTGTCGTCCTGATGAAGTGACAGTGTTAGCCGATGAGCAATCCTGGACATTTAGCCTTAAAGAAATAAAAAATCAATTAATCAATCAACCGATAGGATTCTATAGGGGAGAACCCCAACAAAAATCTATTCAACCGCTACGGATACTAACATTGAGTTTTGGAGTATTATTAGAATTAATCAGCGTCTGGATTTTGAGCAGGAGTTTCAAACAATTTCGTGCTTCCCAAAATCCCGAATAAAATTCCCGTAATTCTCAGACTCGGTGAAATGTCCCAATTGCAGCAACGCCCAAGTTTGAGAAACAATACAACTATCCCGTATACAAGTAGGAGTTATGTCTGAACAGTTTACCCAACAAGTCAGCGATCGCATCTGTAAGCACATGAACGAGGATCATGGTGACGCGATCGCGCTTTACGCCCGTACCTTCGGGAACTCTCCCGATACTGAGTCGGCTCAAATGCAGTCCATTGATGCGACAGGAATGAATTTAATCGCCCAACGTCAGGGTGAGTCGGTTCCCTTACGCATTGAGTTTGATCACACCCTCAAAGACTCTGAAGACGCCCATCACACGTTAATTGACATGGTGAAGCAAGCCAGAGGTGCAGCTAAATCAACCTAGCGACGTGATAAATTAACGGAGCGGCTATCAACGCGGGTAAAAAAGACGCAACACGGATGTGGGTCAACTGTAACAGGTTGATTCCCGTCCCCAAAATCATTAATCCCCCTACCCCGGTAATCAAGAGAATTCGAGGATCACTGGCGGGATCAGGAATCGCTTGCGCCAAGACTCCCGCCACCAGAGAAATTCCACCTTGATAGACGAGAATCACAATAATCGAAAAACCGACGCCAATCCCAAAACTACTCGAAAGTGCGATCGCGGCGATTCCATCCATTACGGCTTTTAGCGTCAGCAAGGTATCGTCACCTGTCAAGCCATTATTCAGACTTCCCAGCAACGTCATTGGACCCACACAAAATAATAAGCTAGCCGCCACAAATCCTTCTGTGAACGCACCACTTCCGCGAAATCGAGTCTTCAGCCAATGTCCCACCGATTGCAGTCTAGCTTCAATTTGCCACCATTCTCCCAGTAATCCCCCCAACACAATACTAATCAGCGCCAACACCACACCATCAATGCGCCCTGCTTGCACCTGAGTCATACTCGCCGCCATGCTAACACCCAGAAATAGGGTGAGAAGCCCTACCCCTTGGGTGATAATTTGTTGCATAGGTTTAGGTAAACGGTGCTTCAGTAACAACCCGACCGTTGTACCAATAGCTACCGTTATCACATTTATCCAAGTTCCGCTTGTCTTAGCAAAGAAATCAGTCAGCAAAACATTAACTGTCAACGTTAATAGTGGCGTAGCATACTTAATTTAATACATTAATCATTAGCGCAGAAACCGTAGGGGCGCACCGATGTGCGCCCGATTCAATGGTAAAATCTATTCCACAATTTTAGCTATGTCAGTCCAGTAGTAGCGTGGCACACCTTATTTGATGAATTAACCATTAGCCCCGAAACTGTAGGGGCGCATGGCGTGCGCCCGATTCAATCGTCACATCTAATCCATCATTTTAGCTGTGCCACGCCAGTTAACAACTTGAACGCTAACACCAAACGCACAAGTTAGTAAATTTAAGGCTAAAGTTCCCTTACTACAAACCTAATCTAATATAGTATAGTATTTAATCCATCTTGGCTCAAGGACTGTTCTATGGCTTCTCCCTTTCCCGGCATGAATCCTTATTTAGAAAATCCGGCATTTTGGCCAGAAGTACATAATCGCTTAATCGTCAACCTTGCCGACTCCTTAGCCTCGCAAATTCCGCCACAATATCGGGTGGCAATTGAGCAGCGCACCTATTTAAGTGATGCGTCAGATTCAGTTTTGGTAGGACTTCCTGATGTGTCTGTATTTTCTCAACAGAAGAATACTAAACCAACGGCATCAACAGTAACCTTTTCCTCGACATCTGAAGCTGTAACAGTGACAATGCCTGTACCCGATCCTATCAAAGAAAGTTATTTAGAAATTCGCGAAATCGCCACCAATTATGTTGTGACAGTGATTAAACTTCTATCGCCTAAGAATAAACGTGCAGGTGAGGGGAGAAAAGCTTACGAACGGAAGCGCAAAAAAGTATTAGCGACGACTGCTCATCTCGTCGAAATTGATTTACTTCGAGGAGGAAAGCCGATGGTATTTTTAGGCGAAGTACCTCTTTCAGATTATCGAATTGTGGTGAGTCGAGGCGATTGCCGTCCTCTAGCCCAATTGTATGGGTTTAGCGTGCGAGACGCGATTCCCTCATTTGGATTACCATTACAGTCAGAGGATGTAGAACCTCTGGTGGATTTACAAACGTTATTGAATGGTGTATATGAACGTGCCAGATACAATTTAGCGATCGCTTATAATCAAGAACCCGTTCCACCGTTGTCGGAAAAATATGCGGTTTGGGCAGATAGACTCTTGCGAGAAACAGGGCATCGAAATAACTAAAAATAGGACTTGCTACGAGAATATACAGCAGATTTGGTGGTTGATGAGGTACAGTCTCTAAGCAAGATCCCCGACTTCTTGAAGAAGTCGGGGATCTGTCTGTGTACTGCATATCAAAAAATCAACATCAAACCTAAAAACCTAACCCCCCAGCCCCCTTCCCTGCGTAGCTTGCTTCCCCGAAGGGGTGGGAAGGGGGAGAATTCAAAGCCTCTCCAAATAAAAAAATATATTCCGCTTCCCTCTCCTTGTAGGAGAGGGCTAGGGAGAGGTTCGGAGAGAGGTTTGGAGAGAGGTTTTCTATATCCTGACCAAAAGTAAGCTACAGGATGGGCTCTTCCACAGAAACAGATTTCACATCTACCGTAGCTTCCGGTGCGGTACTGGTTTCTTCCGTGACGACTCCCGCTTGGCGAGATTTAGCCAAATCAATCAACCACTGCGACATCTCAGACACCAGCAGCGTCAGCACGACAACATCATCAATTTGCCCGACAATTGGAATCAAATCTGGAGCGATATCAATGGGACTAAACACATAAAGGATAGTACCTAAAACTATCCACCAACGGTATTTAGGATTACGAACCGCGTTACGATACCAGTTATAAATGGATTGGATTGAAAAATTATTCATCAGTTTTCCCCAACAGCTACCTTTCATCTTGCCAAATTCATCCCGGAACCTCTATGGGGATAACCCACCTGTTCAGGTGCAGAACTTACACCTATTGACGTGAGGGGGAGAGTTTGATGGGACTGGGATTTGCTGGGGATGATCGGAATCGCGCTTGGTTACTGTTCAACATCATCACACAAAGCCTGATCACTCTCTGGGGCGTTGTTTTTTAGATAATCCTCAACCCAATCACAAGCTCTGTTCATGAGTGCATCTAGGGTTAAATCCTCTAAATTCCACAACCTGACTGTTTTATCATTACTAGCAGAAGCAATGGTGTTTCCATCTGGGCTGAACACTACGCTAAAGACCGAATATTCATGACCAGAAAGGGTGTGGAGAGGTTCACCATCTCGATTCCACAACCTGACTGTTTTATCCCCACCAGCAGAAGCAATCATCTTTCCATCTGGGCTGAACACTACGCTGATGACTTGTGCTTCATGACCAGAAAGGGTGTGGAGAAGTTCACCTTGTTGATTCCACAACCTGACTGTTCCATCCTCACTAGCAGAAGCAATGGTGTTTCCATCTGGGCTGAACGCTACGCTATAGACCGAATCTTCATGACCAGAAAGGGTGTTGAGAGGTTCACCGTCTTGATTCCACAACCTGACTGTTTTATCATCACTATATCATCACTAGCAGAAGCAATCGTCTTTCCATCTGGGCTGAACACTACGCTCTCGACCCGATCTTCATGACCCATTAGTCGATTCCGCTCTCTAAATTTGTTGTCATAAATTACCGTCTGCAAGGTTTGAGAAATTCGCTTTTTAGACTCCAAGTTTTCTGAATTTGATTCTTTGAGTAGCGTTCCTGCCCGAATCCCTTCAATCAGAGCATCGAATTTCAGATTTGATTTAACCAGTATCTGGGAAAAGCGGCTTAACGCATCAATTTGACCTGCCATCCTTTTGTCTGATTCCTGCCACTGGACTACAGCCAAGCCAGTTAAACCCATCAAGCCAATCAAGGCAGTAACCGATACAATGATAATTCGGCGAGCTTGTTTCAGTTCTCGTTGACGACGAAGTTCTTCTTGATGCAAATGAGCCTCTTGCGCCGCTAGACTTGCCTGAATAAATGCGTTTTGTAAATCGGTGGCTGTCGGCTTTTTCTGGCTTTGATTTGTTTCCTGTAACCAGTCTTGTGCAATCGCTAATTCATTTCCCCGTAACAATAAATCATCACTTTTATCATGCTGCTGCCACTCCAGCGCCCGCTGTGACCATTTGCTATGCAGGCGAACGTGTTCTCTATCCGTATCTAAGGCTCTGACAAATTGATTGAAATTGGCATTAAACTCCCGTTGATTCTGATTGAAATCAATCCACTGAATTTTGGCTAACTCTGGATGTAAATCTGCCGAGTCTACGGGTTGATGTAATACCGTGACAAACCGCTTATTTAAACTCGCTGCATACTCCACCTCAGCAGCACAGTAGGGGGATTTTATCGAACGCGGTGAAAGAATAAACAAAAAGTTATCACAGGCTTTAATTCCTAACTGAATTTCCTGCTGAAAGTCACTTCCCGATGCAATACTTTCCTGGTCAAACCACGTCGTTTTTCCCTGCATCTGTAACGCATCATTCAGCTTTCTCGCCAAATCTGAGTCCGCACGAGAATAAGAGATAAACACATCCAGTGATTCTAAGGGCGGTTGTCGCAGGCTTTCAGTAATGAATTCTTCTTGTAAAGCGATGGGTAGATGGTGTGTCCGTTTTTGTGCCACCTTTAACCACGTCTCAGCACTGCGTAAGTTATACCCTCGGAGCAGAATAGTAGGATGCTTTTTCAATGCCATCATCAATTTGATTCTGAAAGTCTACTGCTAGGGGGATATCATTGAAGTCAAACCAGACGTTAAAGCCTTGTTGAGTGAGACGCGCTTGCAGGGTTTGCGCGAAGGCTTTACTATCGGCTCGTCCGTAGGAGATAAAGGCATCAAATAATGTTGTCATTTCCTGGTAATCTGTCCATTTTCTATCTACTCCTCAACATTTTCCCCCTCATCCCCTAACCCCTTCTCCCTCCCCCCTCGTTCCCCCCTACCCCCCTCGTTCCCCCCTACAAGAGGGGTGAGGGGTTGAGCTTAAGTTGACACGGATGACCGACGTGCGCCCTTTTACCGTACCGACGTGCTTCCAATGTCACCGTAAAATTTATCCCACCATTGTAGCTGTGCCACCCCAGTCGTGGACTGACACAGCAAAAATCGTAGATTAGGTTGTAGGTTGGGTTTCGACTTCGCTCAACCCAACGAACTATAGGGCTAAAGCCCTTACTACAAGCCGAATCTCATCCATCAATTTAGGCGTGCAACACCACTACTGGACTGACACAGCTAAAATTGTTGAATAGATTTCACCATTGAATCGGGCGCAAGCCTTGCGCCCCTACAGTTTCCGGGCTAATGCTTAATTCATTAAATAAGGTGTGCCACACCACTACGAGAACTTTTTGTGCAAAAATTTAGGTTGAATTGTACTAAGTTAAGGCTGGTGGGCAATGCCCACCCTACGGTATATCAAGAGTTTCGGCGATTCAAAAATGCAAGTTTTCAGTGCCATTTAATTTAAGGTGAGTAGCGAGCCAGATATGAGTAGCCAGAATTGAGGAACGAAATTCCCAAATTCTCCTGATACGCTAAACCTTCTGTAGTACGATGATAATAACCCTCCTAGGTCTACCTTCTAAGGCATGGGAAGACAGATGGTTGGGCTAGGTGTGATAGAGATGTAGTCCTTGCGTGTTAATGAACTCGACCACCGTTCGCTTGTAAGCGTCCAGAAAAGAATAGCGCAAGATGCCTAATGGCATTATTCGGTTAGAACTCTAACCATAAACCGCGAAAACCAAGCGGACTAACAAAATTACCGCCTGTGGAAGACGGGCGACTGCCTGTGGACGCTGAGTAAGACCAATAGAGGGCAACTTTTGGAGGCATCGGCGGACGAAGCGGGAAATCCCAAAGACGAATAAGACCGTCCTTGTTTTTAAGGAGTTGGAAGCCCCAACTTCAGCGTTCGCTTGCGTGCGCGTAGCGCGTAAGCAAGTTGGGTTACTTCACTCAACCTCTTTGCAAACGGCGAGAAATCCCTAGAATTGGAGTGGCTTGCATTTTAGCAGGGACGATTATACTGAGCAATCAAGGGAGGTTGAGAATGGATATGGATATTGTTGCGATTATTGAAAAGGGCGGAATCGCTATATGGCCCCTGTTAGGGCTTTCGATCCTGGCAGTTGGTACAATTTTTGAACGACTCTGGTTTTGGGCGGGAATCCTATTGAAACAACAGGAAATCGTCAATCGGGTGCTGGATGCAGCGGCTCAAAATTGGCAGGTGGCTAGAGAAATCGCGATGAAATCACGCCGACAACCCGTGGGACGATATTTATATGCTCCCCTACGACTGATCAGCCCCGAACCGGAATTGTTCCGCTTAGCCTTGGAGGGGGCGGCTGATGACGAGTTAGCGGCGATGCGACGCGGCGATAAGCTATTAGAAGCGGTGATTGCGCTGTCTCCGCTGTTGGGGTTATTGGGAACGGTACTCGGTTTAATCAACTCCTTAGGCTCTATTACTATTGATCAACTGGGTACAGCCTCTACCGCTGGGGTAACCTTGGGAATCGGTGAAGCGCTGATTAGTACAGCGGCAGGACTGATTATTGCGATTACCAGTTTGGCATTTTATCGACTGTTTCAAGCCTTTTGGTTTAACCAAGTCAAAATATTCCGCAAAGCGGGGACAGAGTTGGAATTGCTGTATCGCCAAGATTGGTTACAGGCTGAGGATAGTGAGCAAGTGCTGAACTATAACGTTCCAGAGAATAACGTTAACGTTTATCAAGAGAGTTTTGAGGTTCCCAAAGGCGATCGCACTCCACCCCCAAAACCTCAATCCCAGCAAAAGCCGGATGATCGCATTCCCGTCGCCAATGCTAAGGCTACCCTAGACAATAACGTTGCTTCAGACAAGTCTCAAGTCCCAGAAACTGATCGCACTCCCGTCGCCAATACTAAAGCCAACCCAGATGATAACGTTGACCCAGATAAGTCTCAAGTCTCGGAAAGCGATCGCACGGCTGTCCCCAACCCCCAAGGAAAGCCAGAAAAATAGATACCAAAGCAGACATCATCAACCCGTACAGTTTGCCCGATTTTGACATTTATAACGATGACAACACTACGCCAGTCACCCCAGCCGCGAACCAAAAAACAACGCGCCGCTTTTGTCCCCCCATTACCCCGCCCCTTAAACTTGCGGATGGATGCCCCCACGGAAGAAGTTCGCATCGAGATCGTACCGCTCATTGATGTTATCTTCTGTATCTTGACCTTCTTTATCCTGGCAGCCGTAGGTTTATCGCGCCAACAAGCCATTAGTGTGGATTTACCCAAAGCCAGTACCGGAACTTCCCAGGGACGACAAATTCTGATGATCAGTTTGGATGAATTAGGACAAGTGTATGTAGAGAAAAATCCGGTAATTAGCCAAGATCAGTTTATCCAACAACTCCAAGCTTACAAGCAACAAAACCCTAGTGGCGTGTTTGTCCTCTACGCCTCCCCCAATGCCATGTATAACGAAGTTGTACAAATCTTGGACTTACTCCGGGAAGTCGGGGGCGATCGCGTAGCGCTAGCTAATTCACCCGGACAATCGCCGCAATTTCCGGGAACAAATCCCCTGTCTCCCTCCACTGGAGTACCCGAATTTAACCCCAATCCCGGACAACTGCCAATGAATCCGGATGGCACATTTAATCCTAATTTGCCGCCTCAATTTCCCGGGGTTCCGGGTCAACCTCAATTTGGATCACCCCAACCGAATCCAGGGGGTTTATCACCGTCTCCTGGACAATTTCCCATCAACCCCGGTGGTTCTGTTCCACCCAATTCTGGTACACCCACGTCACCGCAGCCGCAAGGGGAATAATTTTTTAGGTAGGGACAATAAATGTTAACGGCTGAGAACTCGCTGCCGCGAGAAGCAAGCTACGTCATTTGTCATTCGTCTTATGTCTTATGTCTTATGTCCTTAGTCTTATGTAAGGGTTTGAGGGTTATGTACAGAATTTACAGCAGATTTGGTAGGTTGATGAGGTACATAAGCAAGATCCCCGACTTCTTCAAGAAGTCGGGGATCTGTCTGTGGTAATAGAAGTAGCTTTATTTCCACCGATCTACTTAATCTGAAGTCTCTCCTGTAGAGGACTACAACTCGGCTAATAAGGTTTTCTGAAATGAAAAATCTATCACTTTTACTGTCTGAAGGAACTGATGGAATAGAAGTATTAGGAGAAAAATATAGTTCATATAAAGCAAGCTTTACGGTTGATTATACAGGAAAAACAAGAGTATTTTCTATACGAACTAATGCACCTTTTCAAACTAAATTTAATCATGGTAATCAACGTCGAAGTTATCAAGACTATTTAGTCAATCCCCGGCAAATTGTCGAATCAAAGGATTATCCTACCCTACATAGCAATCATACGTGGTTTGATGCACTTTACGCTCTAGCCATAGACGAAGTTCGCCAATGTTCAGTGTCTGATATTAAAGATAGTGCCTATCGTAATGGACAAGGGATTCCTGCACCTGAAGGAGGCTATTTTGAGACAGGTTTATTCTGGACTTATATTTGGACACGAGATATTTCCTATGCTGTGCATCTGAGTTTAGCTACAATTGATCCCATTCGTTCTTTAAATTCTTTGAACTTTAAACTCTCTGAAATTCGAGCAGGGGGTAACCAGCAAATTATACAAGATACGGGTACAGGAGGCAGTTATCCTATATCAAGCGATCGCGTAGTTTGGTCGTTTGGTTGTCAGGCTTTATTGCAACAACTTCAAGGTAAGACACGGAAAGACTTTGCCCGTTGTGCTTATGAAGCACTCAAAAATACGATTGAACAGGATCGCCAAGTCATTTTTGATTGCCAAGATGGGCTTTATCGCGGAGAACAATCATTCTTAGATTGGCGAGAACAAAGTTATCCTCGATGGATGGCTGAAGATCCGGTACAAATTGGCATGTCAAAAGCCCTTTCGACGAATTGCTGTCACTTTAATGCCTTACAGTTAGCGGCTTCTCTGGCTGGAGAATTAGGTAACAATTCTGAACAAAAAAAATACAGTCAATGGGCGCAGGATTTAGGTCAAGCCATCCGCACTCACCTCTATTTACCAGACTCCAAACTCTATTCTACCTTTATCACGACAACTTTTGCTCCCGGTGCTGCACATCAATATGATTTATTAGGCAATGCCTTGGCTATTTTACTTGATATTGCCGAGGAAACACAAGCCGCTCAAATCGTTTCTAACTACCCCCATTTCCCCAAAGGGGCTGCGGTTATTTTTCCTCAACAAAGGGATACTCTCATTTATCATAACCAAGCCATTTGGCCCTTTGTTACCGCTTATTGGCTCAGGGCAGCTAAAAAAGTCGGAAATGATCAAGTTGTAACTCTGGGAATGATTTCCTTAGTTCGAGGTGCAGCCTTGAGTTTATCGAACATGGAAAACTTTGATGCCGTAAGTGGAAGGGTTGAACTAGATACTGAACCAAAAGAACCTCCCGTAAATTCACCCCGTCAATTATGGTCAGTAGCGGGTTATTTGTCCATGATCTATGACATTATTTTTGGACTCTCTTGGACAGATTCAGGGATTCACATTGCTCCTTATATTACCCGTGAATTTCGTAACGTTCTCTTACCTAAGTCAAATCAGTTAGTTCTAAATGAGTTTCCCTATGAATCACATACACTGAATATTACTGTTAATTTACCCCCTGTGACTGAACAGATGGAGGGTGTTTATACAGTTGGAGAGATTCGTCTCAATGGACAAAGAGTTACCTCTGAAATTACAGAGGCAATGCTTGATAAAAGTAATGTAATCGAGGTGAATTTAGGAGAAGCAGACTCAAAATATCATCCGATTAATATCATTAGCAACCTGGAAGAGTATAGATATAGGTTTGCACCTCGATCGCCTATCATTGAATCCATCACGCCTATAGAGAACCAATTAGAGATTAAATTTAATCTGAATGGCGAAAATCCAGATGAAGTTACAGTTAATATTTATCGAGATGGACAATTAATGGCTAGGGGACTCTCAGGTCATCTGACAAGTTGGCGAGATCAAAATAGTGAGGGAATGCGATCGCCTAGCTATTGTTATAATCTGGAAACGATTTACACCAACACAGGCACAATTTCCCAACGTTCTCATCCCTGCTGTTATTGGGGGGCTAATAACCATCGCATTTATTCGGTTAATGCTGACCAATTTTCCGCGATCGGGGGTCAACTTTCTGAACGTCATGGTAGAAAACATTTTGAAAATTGGGGCGAACCTGGACATCAGATTACGGTTCAGATAAAAGCTCAGTTTAGTGGCGCTCACGCGATTCAGGTAGTTGCCGGGAATGGAGCCGGATCGATCAATACAGGTATCACTTGTGGGGTTAAACATTTGCAAATGACGAATTTACAAAATAATCAAGTGGTGGCAGATGGTTGTCTAGTAATGCCCCATCTTGGCACTTGGGATCGCTGGTTAGAGTCTTCTGTCATTTTTACTCAAGTAGACTTAATCGCTGACCAGAATTACGAAATCAAGATTTTTGGCGATGAGCAAGCCATTAACATGTCAAGTTTTGCCCATAATGCTAACTATACAGGTGGTAAGGTAGGACATTCAGGACCTTACAATTATGTGAATATTGCTCAAATTAAATTAGCGGCATTATCTTGACCGAAAAAGGACATAAATTCTGTCCGCTGTTCTAATAAATGTTAAAAAGCCTCAAATCCTTACTGTTCCCTGTTCCCTGTTCCCTGTTCCCTGTTCACTGTTCCCTGTTCCCTCAATTTAATGATAAAGTTTTCTCAAAACCCACCCCGCCTAAGCCTAAGTGAGAGAGTGTTAAGTGACTTATGACTGATAAATCCGGTGCAGGATATCGAATCGAACGGGATTCTATGGGGGAACGCGAAATCCCCAGCCACGCCTACTACGGGATTCAAACCCTACGGGCGATCGAAAACTTTCCCATCAGCGGGATTAAACCCTTACCCACCTATATCGACGCCTGTGTACTGATTAAAAAAGCCACCGCGATCGCGAATGGTAATCTGGGCTGTATTCCCCAAGAGATTAGCCAAGTGATTATCCAAGCGGCGGATGAAATCCTCAAAGGGCAATGGCGGGATCAATTTGTCGTCGATGTGTACCAAGCGGGTGCTGGCACATCCCACCACATGAATATTAATGAGGTGCTGGCAAATCGGGCATTGGAAATTCTGGGTGATGAAAAGGGGAACTATAAACGGGTTAGCCCTAATGATCATGTCAACTATGGACAATCCACCAATGATGTTATCCCCACCGCGATTAGAATCGGGGCGCTGTTGGCGTTAGAACACACCTTGTATCCCGCCCTATCTGATGCGATTACCGCCCTGGATAACAAAGGCGATGAATTCCAAGATGTAGTTAAATCCGGCAGAACCCATCTTCAAGACGCCGTACCCGTGCGCCTGGGGGAAGACTTTCGGGCGTGGGCGCAAATTCTCACCGATCATACCACTCGGATTGAACGGGCGTCGGAAGATTTAATGGTACTGGGGTTAGGTGGAAGTGCCACAGGAACCGGATTAAACACCCATCCCGACTATCGCCATCAGGTTGCCCAAATTCTTGCCCAACTGGTGGATCAACCCCTCAAATCTGCCCCCCATCTCATGGCGGCGATGCAGAGTATGGCACCATTTGTGAATGTATCGGGCAGTTTACGCAATTTGGCACAGGATTTGGTGAAAATTTCCCATGACTTGCGGCTAATGGATTCAGGACCCAAAACCGGATTCAAGGAAATTCAACTTCCCCCAGTACAGCCGGGATCATCGATTATGCCAGGAAAATATAATCCGGTGATGGCGGAAATGACTTCGATGGTATGCTTTCAGGTGATGGGCTATGACAGCGCGATCGCCTTGGCTGCTCAAGCGGGTCAATTGGAGTTGAATGTGATGATGCCGCTGATTGCCTATAATCTGATTCATAGTATTGAAATTTTAGGCAATACCCTATCTGCCCTGACGCAAAAGTGTCTAGCCGGAATCACAGCCCGACGCGATCGCTGTTTGGACTACGCCGAAGGCAGTCTAGCATTAGTCACCGCCCTGAATCCCCACATCGGTTATCTCAACGCGGCGGCTGTCGCCAAGGAATCTCTGGAAACAGGCAAATCTCTACGACAAATCGTACTCGATAAAGGCTTGATGAGTGCTGAAGACTTAGCCAAGGTACTCGATCTTGATAAAATGAGTGCCTTGTTGCCTAACGAATGACGAATGACAAAGGACATAAGACAAAGGACTAACCATGCAAAGTCAAGATAGTTTTACCCAAATCACCTTTCATTACATCAATGGCGAAACCGAATCCTTTGATATTCCGGTGACACCAGAAGCCTTTAGCGAACAACTTGCTGATTTCCTCAGTCAACCGTGGTTAACGCTGCATCTGTTCGATCAAACCGTGATCATCCTGACATCTCAAGTTGTCAAAGTCGAAGTGACACCCCAGCTAACTCAACTGGAAGGGGATGGTGTCTTCGCAGATTGTCAACGAGTCACGGCTCTGTCCCGTGGCGCGAAGGTCTAAGATAAACTAAAGCTATTTCACGACACTTATGTCTAGCGTTAGTTTAATTCGGGCAGATTCCTATAACCAACAGCCATTGAGAACCGCCATAGAAACCTTGCTGGAACCATTGGGCGGGATTAGGGCATTTGTCAAAGTAGGCGATCGCGTCCTCCTCAAGCCTAATCTGCTGACGGCTGGACGTCCGGGAAAAGAATGTATTACTCGCCCCGAACTGGTTTACACTATCGCCCAATTGGTTAAGGAAGCGGGGGGTCAACCGTTTCTAGGTGATAGTCCCGCCTTTGGTACAGCTAAGGGGGTAGCACAGGCGAATGGCTATGGCCCAATGATGGAGGAACTTAACATACCCATTGTCGAATTCCATGGTCAGCGTTATCAAACGGTTAGCCATACCTTTAACCATCTGCGCCTGTGCAAAGAAGCGATGGATGCCGATGTGGTGATTAATTTACCCAAGCTGAAGTCTCACACCCAGTTAACCCTGACGCTGGGGGTTAAGAATTTATTTGGCTGCGTCCCTGGTAAAATGAAAGCCTGGTGGCACGCTGAAGCAGGTAAGGATGCCTTGCGGTTTGGGGAAATGTTAGTGGAAACGGCGCGGGCAATTAATCCGAATTTGACGATTATGGATGCAATCGTCGCTCATGAGGGCAATGGTCCGAGTGGGGGTGAACCCCGACGCTTGGATACCCTGGCGGCGTCGGCGGATGTATTTGCTTTGGATTGTGCGATCGCGAATTTACTCAATATCGATCCGACTCAAGTCCCCACTCTAGCCGCCGCGATGAACTTGGGGTTAAGTCCAACTCTGGACACTTTAGATTTTCCTCACCTGCACCCAGCCGATATCAATGTACTCGATTGGAAGCTACCGGATCGGTTAATGCCGATTGATTTTGGGATGCCTCGCCTGATTCGCTCTACATTTAAGCATTTTTACATCCGGTGGATCAAAGAACCAATGGGCGTGTATGCTCATCGCTAATGTGATAATTGTCGTATCATTTTTGAGCAAAATTTAACATTGAAAACTCAAAAAGGAATTATTTGGTAAACATTGTTACAGTCTCCCAAGAAGGAAAGAACGTAATCTAATACTACCCTCCGATTGCTTAATTCCACCGCCTAGTGTTAGAGGCGGTTTTTTGTATTTTCTGACTGGAATTAGAATAGATTAGGTGTTTACTGTTAGGGTTTTAGTTAGGAAAATTAAATGTCACCTATGATACGTAATCCCTAATCAATAGAGTTTTATTAAGCTGACTTTTTACAGCATTGTTTGCTGAAAACTATGGTAAAGTGGCTTAGGTCAAGTTTTGAGTTTAAACCCACTCACCATGCTTTGATCTCCTGGGTTAGACATCTTATCGCTACGCTAACGTACCGTTGGACTTGCCAAGCTTGACTAAGGCTCTTCCTTGTCTCCTTTCTAAGAGAGGGTCAAAAACTTCTGCGAGGATGCACTAGGACTCACGTCAATCTGTCTCGTCAATCTGTCTAAGGTCAGTTGTTTGGGGAAAACAGATGTCCTAAGTAGTAAAACGTCAGGTTTTATGCGAATTGTTGACTAGAAAACAATTATTGCGAAAAAACTTGTTAAAATAGACACCATGGGTTGATAGTTTACCCCATTTTCAGATCAATTATAAATTGACTCAAGTTCTGATCAAAACCTCATTTATGGAATCAAGCGGCTCGTCTGCCAACTCTTCTGAACCCCATCCTCATAGGTGGGCAGAAATTATAGGTGCGGTAATGGCTTTTTTAACGCTGACCTTACCTTTCTTAGCCATTGCTTATTACTCGTCTGGCAGCTTAGATGTTTTGCCGACAACACCCTACTCACTGCCAAGGTCAGAAATAAACAATTGGCAAAATTATTAAATAACAAAATAACGATGAAGTGATCAATAAAGTCTTAATCTAATCGAGAGTCTTTTGGCTGGTACAAAATCCGATGATGTCACCCCCGTTTAAACTGGGGTACTTTTTCCTTATACCCCATCTGCCCTAGATGATGTAGACATGGACTCAGAGCCAATGAGAGCCAATTTCATTAGGCTGTTCCCCCTGCCTTAAGGCAGGGGAAGATGCCAGCAAAGTTGTATAACAGAAAAGGCAGTGTGGGGAAACGCCACCCTTGGATAGTTAGGTGATCCCCATCTGCTGTGTCGCTTACACGATTTAGTCATGGATTTATCACGCATTCCAAGTCAACCCAAACCGGGACTGATCAACGTTTTAATTGAAATTCCAGCCGGGAGTAAAAACAAGTACGAGTACGACAAAGATTTACAGGCTTTTGCCCTTGATCGAGTCTTATATTCCTCGGTGCAATATCCTTATGATTACGGCTTTATCCCAAACACCTTAGCCGATGACGGTGACCCCCTTGATGGTATGGTGATGATGGATCAGCCAACCTTTCCCGGTTGTGTCATTACTGCCCGCCCCATTGGTATGCTGGAGATGATTGACTCGGGCGATCGCGACGAGAAAATCCTCTGTGTTCCTGACAAAGATCCACGCTATGCTCAAGTGAAATCGCTCAAAGATGTTGCCGAGCATCGGTTGGATGAAATTGCTGAATTTTTCAAGACTTACAAAAATCTGGAGAAAAAAGTCACGGAAATTCTAGGCTGGAAGGATATCAAGGAGGTTATGCCACTGGTTGAGAAGTGTATCGCCGCCGGGGACAAGGGTGGCAGATAGTTCAGTAGCCTAAGTAGGGGTTTGGTTACCAAACCCCTACAGTACTCATCGCCGCTTTTTGTGACAGAACTCACAAGTCAAGTCCACCAAGCACGCTAAAATTAACAGACTTGAGAGAAACTTCCTGATCGGAAGCAGGGTGCTAGAAAATTCAACCTAGTGGAAAGCCGTATATTAATCGTCATTTTTGTACAAGCTCTCCCGACGTAATATCCTTTAAAAATACCTAATTTGCCCCCTTGGACACAAAAGCCTTAGCAACTATCTCACCCAAAGTACCCTTATCTGAGTATCATATAGTGGAAATTGCTTGGCGTGAAGCTTGGCTAAGGGCAGCTCACTCAATTGAACGATGCCAGATTCTGATCCAGCGTCACCCAGTCCCCGCACATTTAATGTTATAGCCAACATGGTAACTGGCCCTACCGTCAATTTTGTTGTCCAATTTTGGGGCGTCCGAGGTAAAGTTTCGGCTCCAGGAAAAGAAACGGTACGCTATGGTGGCAATACCTCCTGTGTGGAAATGCGTGTCGGTTCCAAACGCCTCATTTTTGATGGGGGGAGTGGTTTGCGACTTCTCGGCAACCATTTACTCCGCCAAATGCCCCTAGAAGCTTACCTGTTCTTCACTCACTGCCACTGGGACAGCATTCAGGGATTTCCTTTTTTTACACCTGCCTTTATCCCCGGCAATTGTTTCCACATCTATGGTGCTAAAGCAACAAACGGAGAATCAATCGAAAAGCGCCTAGGGCGGCAAATGTTAGCACCTAATTTTCCCGTTCCCCTCCAGGTCATGCAATCGGAGCTAAAATTTTACGAACTGGGTTCGGGTGATAAAATCACTGTAGATGATCTAGTCGTTGAAACCGTTTTACTCAACGCTGCCTCCCATTCAATGGGCTACCGAATCACTTGGAATGGTCATTCCGTCGTCTATGCGATCGCTTACTCCCAATCACCCGATCAGCTGGATCAAAATTTGTTGCACTTAGCCCGCCATGCTGACTTGCTCATTTTGGATGCTCCCTGTAATATTCGTGCAAATGATTCTCTAAAACCTTCCCCTTTAGACTGGCAAGACCAACTCGGGCAAACCGGTTTAGCTACAGCTAAAGCCGCAGGAGTTAAACGAATTGTGATGTCTCATTACCATCCTGACCATGATGATGAATTTCTTGAATGGATGGAATCCCAAGTGAAATCGGTCTTTCCCAATGACGTACTGGCTCGTGAGGGTATGGTTATACCAATCTGTTAATCGGAGACGTTTTGACACTTTAAGCAAAAAAATAATTTATATTAACATAATTCATTTGTATTTGAGCCAAGAAAAACTCAATCAAATACCTCATTGCGGTTATTCCCAAACGAAAAAAGAAAATTAAAGCGCACTGACCCTATTGGCAGGTCACGGAATCGGTGTAAGAATCAAGCGATTCATCACATCAGGGGCAAGTTCTTTGATAATTAGCCTCTTTATTTTTTACAAATGAGCAAGATGATTGGTGTGAATTCCAACGGGCAAATTCTAGTCACTTCTATAGCAGCATTATGGGCGGCGTTCTGGCTAGCTCCCTCGGTAAACGCTCAAACTCTGCCTATCCCCACAAACAGTAAGTCCTCAGCTGATAAGTCTTTATCTCTCACAAAGGCAGAAGATTCCATCCAGGTTCCCGATGCACCTAGGGTTGGGTCAACACTCAACACCCAACACTCAACATTCAACGCTCAAGTTCCCGATCGCACCACTCCCCGTGATAGTCCCTCAATTCCGGAACTCCCTCCGCCTCAAGACATTGAGCCACCGCCTCCCTCAAGGCAACCAGAAGCCACACCCTCTCCCACACTACCTCCCCCCGAACAGCTTCTCGAACCCCCGGAATTTTCACCAACAACGCCGGAGACGCCGGAGACGCCGGAGGGTGACACAAGCGAGCAAATTACGGTGAACCAATTTGAATTCATCGGTAACACTGCCTTTAGTGATGAAGAGTTAGCCGAAGTAACGGCGGAGTTCACGAATCGCCCGATTACCTTTGCTGAACTGCTCAATGCTAGAACGACTGTCACCCAGTTATACGTAGACAACGGCTATGCCACGTCTGGTGCCTTCATTCCACCTCAACCCCTCACCCAAGACACCGTAACCATTGAAATTGTCGAAGGCGGACTTGAAGAGATTCAGGTGAATGGATTACGTCGTCTGCGCCCGGGCTACGTGCGATCGCGGATTGCTGTGGCGAATCCCAAACCCCTGAACGTGCCACATCTACTGGAATCCCTACGTCTTTTGCAACTCGATCCCCTGATCGAAAATGTCTCGGCTGAACTCTCAACGGGTTCTGGACCTGGTACCAGTTTAGTCATTGTTGATGTTATTGAAGCAAACACTTGGAGTTACCAACTGTTTGCTAACAATGGACGTTCCCCTAGTGTGGGTAGCTTCCGGCGTGGGGCGTCTATCACCCAAGCCAACTTACTCGGATTCGGCGATGGCGCAACGCTTAGCTATACGAATACGGATGGTAGCGACGAGATTGAATTTAACTACACCCTACCCGTTAATCCGCGTAATGGCACGGTTAGCTTTAGCTTTAGCAACACCTCTAGTGAGATTATTGAAGATCCATTTAACCTTCTCGATATCCAATCCGACTCCACCAGTTTTGACCTGACGTTTCGTCAACCCCTTCTGGAAACGCCAACCAAAGAATTTGCCTTGGGTTTAACCGCGTCCCGTCGGAATACTCAAACCGTGTTCTTAGAAGACGTAGTGGGAGAAAGAGTGGGTTTTCCCTCTCTCGGGGCTGATGAAGATGGAGAGATTCGCGTTTCCGCCCTGCGATTCTTTCAAGAGTGGACTCAACGAGGGGCAAGTGAAGTCTTTGCCCTACGCTCTCAGTTTAATTTAGGTCTGGGTATCTTTGATGCCACAGTCAATGATGATGAGCCGGATAGTCTCTTCTTTTCCTGGCGGGGTCAAGCCCAGTGGGTGAGACTTTTAGCCCCGGATACATTACTGGTGCTTCGCGGTGATCTTCAACTGGCGGCTCAAGATTTGTTACCCGTTGAGCAGATTGGGCTAGGGGGGCTAGGGAGTGTGCGCGGCTATCGCCAAGATATTCGACTCACGGATAATGGTGCCTTTGCCTCGGCTGAGGTGCGGGTACCGATTTTACGCATTCCTGAATGGGACGGTATTTTACAGGTGACTCCCTTCGTGGATGTGGGTACAACCTGGAATAACGGCGATATTGATGATCCTGATCCCAGTAGTTTGGCATCATTGGGGTTAGGACTACAATGGCAACAAGGCGATCGCATTACAGCTCGCTTAGATTGGGGGATTCCCTTGATTTCAGTTGATTCTGAGGATGATACTTGGCAAGAAAATGGCGTATATTTTTCGATAACGATTAATCCGTTTTGATAATTTTTATCTAATGACTGATCATCCTTTTATTATTTCAACCCAATTTCTAAAAGAACACCTCGATGATCCGCAAGTGGTCGTCATTGATTGCCGTTTTGCCCTTGCTGATCCGCAACAGGGATATAAAGAGTATCAGACGAGTCACATTCCGGGAGCGTATTACTTGGATTTGAACCAAGATCTGTCTGCCCCTGTGGAACGTCATGGCGGGCGTCATCCCTTACCTGATCCCAACCGAATTGCCCAAAAACTTGCTGCGATTGGGGTCAGATTCGGTGAAACCTTAGTCGTGGCTTATGATGATTCCCGTTTTGCGTTTGCGGCGCGTCTGTGGTGGTTACTGCGTTACCTGGGACACGATCGCGTGGCGGTACTAGATGGGGGCTGGGGTGCATGGCAATCCCAAGGGTATCCGGTAACCGATGCGATACCGGAACCTCAACCGGGGCAGTTTGTGCCGCAAGTGCGCTCTGAGTGGGTGGTTGATATCAACGGGGTCAAAACCCGGAAAGAGTTACCGGAAGTGGCTTTGGTTGATTCACGGGCACGCGATCGCTATTTAGGAGAGCATGAACCGATTGACCCCGTTGCGGGTCATATCCCTGGAGCCATTAATTACCCTTGGCAAGAGGTGACTAATGCTCAAGGTTATCTCCACTCCCCCAATCAGCAAAAACAGCGATGGCAGGATATCCAAGATAAATCAGACATTATTGTTTATTGTGGCTCTGGAGTCACCGCCTGCGTGAATCTCTTATCTCTGGAATTAGCCGGAACAGGAAGGGGTAAGCTTTATGCTGGAAGTTGGAGCGACTGGTGTTCTTACTTAGCAGAAACCTCTGTTTGACAATCTTCCTTCTTCTAGATTCTATGGAACTTGCATTCCATAAACACCAAGGTAGAAGTTCCATCTCTCGCCTAGGCGTGACTTTCCTGATACCCCACGGTAGAATTATGCTTATATCAGTATATTCATAAAAAACCATGTAATATTATCACACTTGTTGACTTAAATGCAAGCAAACTTGCTATGACTGGCGATTCATCCTCAACTAACTCTGATCGGGTATAGTTGGGGGTGAATCGCCGAAGTCGATAAAGTACATCTACAGCGAATGGGTTGGTGTTATTCTCAACCCTGAGAATAGCTTGAAGATAGCTCCCTGTCTACGTCCTATCGAGTTGCTAAGGTTTTCTAAAGCAGAGAGAAATCTAGTGACATGAGTTTCTTTGCCAGGAGATTGAACTTGGAGGTGAGAGAGTAAGACAATTTAGATGGCGCTAAAACGCTTAGGAATTACGCCGATAGACTAACTATCAGCCAATATTTAGATTAAAATTGCTAAAATAAGAAGTTCACTTAAATTTCCCAAAACTATTAGGTCTGAGTTTATATGCCTTGCTCGATGAACCGTATTTCTATTTTTGTTGATGGGAATAATATGTTCTATGCTCAACAAAAAAATGGCTGGTTCTTTGATCCAAAGCGGGTCTTAGAATATTTTAGAAAAGAACCCCATATTGTTCTGGTTAATGCATTTTGGTATACCGGATTAAAAGATCCTCAAGATCAGCGCGGATTTAGAGATGCCTTAATTAGCCTAGGTTACACCGTCCGAACTAAAATTTTAAAAGAGTATTATGATGATAGTTCGGGTCGCTACTCCCAAAAAGCTAATCTTGATATAGAAATTGTTGTTGATATGTTTAATACTGTAGAACAGTATGACCGAGTTATTCTGTTTAGTGGAGATGGTGATTTTGAACGAGCAATCGAGTTGCTGCGTTCAAAAAATACTCACATTACAGTCGTATCAACGGAAGGAATGATTGCTAGAGAATTAAGAAATGCTACAGATCGGTATATCGACTTAAATGATATACGTGATTATATCGAGAAAACGGATTCTTGATTAATCACACAAACTAGCCCTTATGATTTAACTCATTGAAGATTAACGAGTTCTGACTGGAGACAATCAAATGAACACACAACCCAATCGAATTATTATTTTTGATACCACGCTGCGCGATGGCGAACAGTGTCCTGGAGCCACATTAAATGTAGAGGAGAAACTAACGATCGCACGGCAACTAGCACGACTCGGTGTGGATGTGATTGAAGCCGGGTTCCCGTATGCCAGTGTCGGTGACTTTGAGGCGGTGCAAAAGATTGCCCAAACTGTAGGCGTAGAGTCAGGACCGACAATTTGTGGGTTAGCCCGAGCCACTCGTCAGGATATTGAAGCCGCAGCCAAAGCCCTCAAACCCGCTGCCCATGGGCGAATTCATACATTTATCGCCACATCTGATATTCATCTAAAATATAAACTGAAAAAGACTCGACCAGAGGTATTGGCGATCGCAGAGGAAATGGTGGCGTATGCCAAATCCTTTGTCGAGGATGTGGAGTTTTCCCCCGAAGACGCAGGGCGTTCTGATCCAGAGTTTCTCTACGAAGTGCTAGAACGTGCGATCGCGGCGGGGGCGACAACGGTGAATATTCCCGATACCGTGGGCTACACCACTCCCACTGAATTTGGCGCATTGATTCGCGGGATAAAAGAAAACGTCCCCAATATCGACCAAGCGATTATCTCCGTTCATGGTCACAATGACCTAGGATTAGCCGTTGCCAACTTCCTGGAAGCCGTGAAAAATGGGGCGCGACAGTTAGAATGTACGATTAACGGTATCGGTGAACGAGCCGGAAATGCTGCCTTAGAAGAACTCGTCATGGCATTGCACGTTCGGCGGCAATTCTACAACCCCTATTTTGGACGCCCTGCGGAGTCAGAGGAAGCCTTAACCAATATTGACACGCGCCAGATTTACAAAACCTCGCGGTTAGTATCGAATTTAACCGGAATGTTAGTACAACCGAATAAAGCAATTGTCGGCGCAAACGCTTTTGCCCACGAATCGGGAATTCACCAAGATGGTGTCCTCAAAAATAAGTTGACTTATGAAATCATGGATGCCAAGTTAATCGGCTTAACTGATAATCAGATTGTCTTGGGTAAGCATTCCGGGCGCAACGCCTTCCGCAACCGTCTGAAGGAATTGGGGTTTGATCTGTCCGAGACGGAGTTGAATAAGGCATTTGTCCGCTTTAAAGAAGTGGCGGATAAGAAAAAAGACGTATCCGATTGGGACTTAGAAGCACTGGTTAACGACGAAATCAGCCAAGTTCCCGAACTCTTCCATCTGGAATTAGTTCAGGTATCTTGTGGGGATCACGCTCGTCCTACGGCTACCGTAACCTTACGCACCCCAGAAGGTGAAGAATTGATGGATGCGGCGATTGGAACCGGTCCAGTGGATGCAGTGTATAAAGCGATTAACCGCGTGGTGAATGTTCCGAATGAACTGATTGAATATTCGGTGCAGTCAGTGACAGCCGGGATTGACGCCCTAGGGGAAGTTACCATTCGCCTACGTTATAACAGTCGTGTCTTTTCCGGTCATGCTGCCAATACCGATATTATTGTGGCATCAGCCCAAGCCTATGTGAATGCCCTGAACCGACTCTATGCTTGGTTACAGGGGCAAGGTCAAGAAAGTCGCGATCGCGAGACAGATAAAGCGGTAGCCTCAGTTTAATCTATCCTTACCCGATCCCCGACGTCTTGAAGATACTGCTGGCGAATTGGAAAAACCTAACCCCCCAGCCCCCTTCCCAACCCCCCTCGTTCCCCCCTACCCCCCTCGTTCCCCCCTACCCCCCTCGTTCCCCCCTACAAGAGGGGGGAGGACAGAGGATGTTTCACTTTTTTTGCACGGGGAGGACAGAGGATGTTTCACTTTTTTTGCACGGGGAGGACAAAGGATGCTTCGCTTTTTTTGCACGGAAGGGGGAGCATCAAAGCCCCTCCAAATAAAAAATATTATTCCGCTTCCCTCTCCTTGTAGGAGAGGGCTA
>NZ_JAVJQP010000130.1:0-50231 GCF_040218875.1 Coleofasciculus sp. D1-CHI-01 | reverse complement strand
GGGTTTCATCGGAATACCTCAAAGCAAAACGTTAACGGTAGAAATTGCATGCCTTATTTTCAGCTAAATTCTACTTTTGCTTGCGTCTTAATGCTGAACCTGCCCCAATTGCACTCATTACAAGTAAGCCTAATCCTGTAGACGGTTCGGGGACTGTGGCTGGTTCTGACAGCGTCACAAACTCATACCTGAGATTATCCAAGGCAAAGTTTTGGTATCCTTCTTTAAAGGTTATCTCAGCCCGGAGAAAAGGTACAGTACTTTCAACACCAAAGAATCCACCCAAAAACCATGGGTCTTGACTAGCCTCACCGGAAAGCGTTCCTAAAAAGTTTTCGGCGGCGTCGAATAATTTCACAGTAACAGCATCTTCTTCAAATGTTTTATCAATAGGAGCATCCCAATAAAAATCATCGTATTGACTTAAGGCAAAGCCAAATCCTAGACGATTTTGGGGTTCTGGGAATATAACTGACAGTTGATCATCAAAGCTCCCACTCCAGTGACCAAATTTAATATCAGGTGGATTGATGTTATTGGTCTGAAGTATATCCTGACTGTAGCCACTGTCTCCCAGATAACCGATATGTACAATTCCGTTGACTATATAAGCAGGTGGAATGCTTTGATGCCAGTAACCATTAGATGCATAGTCAATTAATGTTTCCTGTTCAGAAAAATTATCGATTTCGATAGGTTTTAGAGTTGCTGGAATCGGTTTTGTGAGGGTTCCTCCCCAATCAAGAACAACAGCATTAGGATCTGGATCAGCACGGAAAATTCCACTAGAACCGTCAGCCAGTTTCGCAAAGAAAGCGAATTGATCGGCATCGTTGAATCCTTTATTAGAGAAACCTACGCTAGTCACAGTAGAACCAAAGAGTTCATCACCGACAGCAATCACCTTATCAGCAACTGGGTCAGTTCCGGTAAAAATTCCGTATTCCCCAGTATCGAGTAGAGCGCCAAACGCTACAGCATCATTATTGTTAATAGCAAGACCTGAAAAAGAACTAAATGCCCCGCTAGTATCAGCGATGGAGGAGAAGGAACCATTCTCACTGGAGAAAGTGAAAATACCTTGGCTTTCATCATCGTCTAGGGAAGCGACGAAAGCCAGAGTATCAAAATCTTTCGTATCAGAATCGTTCAGCGAAAGGGTGCCAAAACTACTAAATATATCGTTAGTGTCGGCTATTCGGATAGGTTGCGTATCCCCATTGCCGATAAAGATACCACTATTTACAGCATCGAATAACGTTGTAAATGCAACATATCCATTGTTATTAATCGCAAAATTACCTCCGCTACTTTCAGCGATAATTTTGCGGTTTACACCATCGCTGGTAAAAATACCATTTTCTGACAACACTCCCTGATAAAGGACAATACCATCATTGTTAATAGCTGAGTTACTAAAAGCAGAATGTTGAGTGAGGCAGTCTTCGCTTTTGGTAATAGTAGTAAAGGGTTCACCATTGCTCGTTAATAGTACATTGATTGGACAACGAGGAGAACTTTCAAATGTCCCTAAAGCAATAGTATTACTATCATTTATATCCGTCACATAGAAAAAATCTCTATGGGGCGTAATTTGGGTGATAGATTCACCATTACCAATCAAGATAATATCTCTCCAATAATCATGACCCCAGCTAGCATTGTTCAAGGGCCATTGATCAGAGTCTAATGTAGCTGTAAAGGCTACATTTCCTTGATTGTTAATGGCGGGTAAGTTGTAAGAGAAGTTGTAGGGACCGCTATCATCAAAAATGCGACTAAACGTATAGGCGTCAGCGTCTCCCATCGCCAATAAGCTGAGAGTCACACCTACTGCTGTTGCTGATAAGTGATAAATTGTTGGGGGTTTCATCGGAATACCTCAAAGCCAGAATTTAACGAGAGAAGTTAGAGGAGTACAGAGTTCGTCTATCATGAACTTTCTGTCTTTTCCAGGTACTTCCGTGCTTTTAGGATTTCCTACCTCAGGCGTAGTCACCGATTAATGATGTCTGGCTGGGGGAGACGATGGGAAAATACCTGGGGTTCAGCTATCTGTTTTACACGCCCGCTATAAACGCTAAAACAGAATACCTACTCTTTATTATTCTCCCAGCATAGTTGAAAGGCTGTGAAGATTTGATGAAGATTTAGCCGTTAGATGAAGCTTGTGTGAAGATGGGGGGCGGTGGGCGAGTCAATAAAAGTGAGAGGTTGTCCGATTAACTTGGGTACAGAGACTCACCCCTACAGCCCCGACATTGGATATGTATTTATGTGAACGACCAACATCAAACCGAGCTAGTTAAAACTGTCGCCTACCATAGGTAAGATAGATTGGGTTAACCTGTATCCATTCATCTCATCGCGCGATCGCACTCTGTAAACCAATACCCTATCTCTGCTATTTAGGCGGGTAAAAGAAACCTTAGCAAAGGGCGACCCGATCAAATTAAGTGGACACCGTTGTTACTTGCTGCAAGCGGGTCGCCCCTACAGTCAATCTGACTTTTCACGGCATATAATAATTTTGACCGGAAAACCGGGATACAATCCCCGTCCTTCTAGGACGGCTTTTTTATGTCCTTTATCCAATCTCGAACCACCTATGAACTAACGTCCTTGCTAGTCAGGTATGGTGCGTAAATGTGTAGGGGCGGGTTTCACTACTATTTCTTCGGTTGCACCCAGATGAGACTAAACCCGCCCCGATTCGTCGGTTTTGTGATTTCCTGTGAAAAGCCAGTACGGTAAAGAGTGACCCGATAAAATTCAGTCAAGGGCGACCCGATAAAATTGAGTGGACACCGTTGTTAATTTGTGCAAGCGGGTCGTCCCTACCGTTACGATAACCATTCAATTTCACACAATCTATCAACATTCACAATACAGGTGGAAGTCCCACATCTCTAGGCTTGACAAACTTACCATTAAACCCTACTGCTTTCCCCTCAATTGTTCTGGCTTCCGCTAATTCTCGCCGCAGTTCTGCTTTTTCCATCCCATCTTCTGTCCCCGCAATAATATAAATCAGTAATCGGGCGGCTAAATCTCGTCCTGATACCATGATCCGCTTCTTATTTGGGTCAAATAACACCCCATACCACAAAGATTGGGGCGTCTCCATCTGACTAAATCCTCCTTCCGCGTCGTATTTACTGAGTTTCTTAAATACCGTTTTTAGGGATAACTTTTTCTTAAATATCACAATTCCTAAGGCTTGGGTAAAGGCAATTTGCCCGACGGGACGGAAGAGAATATTCCCTTCCCCACCATTTTTCTCAAAGCTGAAACGGCGTAACTGGGGGGTTTCTTCTCCTTGTTCTAATCGTTGATAGCTGGGTAAGCTGGCTAAGTGGTCAAAAAATTGATTAAAGGTGTCAATTCCCGCTGCTAATTCCTCATCATCGGGACGCATCGGGATTAACCCTTTCTTCTCCGGCGGTTTCCAGTGGGGGAATTGATGGTCTAGATACCGTTGAGACATTTCATTTAACGCCTGGAGGGTGGTTAATACGGTGGATTTGGCGGCGACGGTGGCGCTATCCCAATTGACGCGGGGGTTGCGTCCAGGGACTTCTTTTAATAAGGGATGGTTGACGGCGATTTTGCGGGCGACGATGGAAAAACCGTCATTTTCATTTAATAGCGCCAGTTGTCCTTTACTTAAGCGTAATGCCATTAAGTTGACGTGGACAAAAATCGACCGGACGCGCCGCCTTGCTTCGTCGCGGGTTTCGCCTTTGGCGATGGCGGGGATGAATTCGATACCGATTTTTTCTTGGGCAAGACTTTGTAAGTAGGCGGGCTTGAGTTGGTATTCGTCGATTAGGTCGTCTATGGTAATTACACTGCCGACGGGTTTCTTGTTTTTGTTGTAACGTTGCAGTCTTCCGGTTTTAAGTAAGGTCATTAGTCCCTGAACACCCATGAGTCGGTGTTGACCATCCAGGGCGAAGATGGAAACGGAGGGGGAGACATCGAGGAGTCCCACGGTTTGGTTTTGGTCAAGGGGAATGAAATCCGCCGCAGACTGGCGGGCGCGTCCTTGTTTATCCCATTCCTTGGCTTTGGGATTGTCTACCCAGGTGGGGCTGTGAACGACGAGAACGGCGGGGAATTTGTGGGCTTGGCGGGCGGCGAGGTATTGGGTGAGGGGGGCTTGGCGTGACCAGTCGAGGGGACGTTGCAGGATTTCATCGACGGTTTCTTCGTCCCGGATGACGTTATCGGTTTGGGGGTCGAATTTTTGCCGGAATAGGGGGAGTTGGGAGGCGAAGCGAACGCGGCTATCTAACCATTCGAGGGTGACGGACCCGATAAAGGCTTCGGTACTCCCCATCTGGGTTTTCTGGACAAGAAGGCGATCGCTTCTGGCTAAATGGCGATCCAATAGCAGGGCTAGCGCCTGTCGATCCTGGCTGTCTTGTTCCAGGATTTGGCTGGCGATGTCTGCTTTTGGCTTGTCGGGGCTACTCATAGGTTTTATAAAATTTTAGTCTGTTTTTAAAAATAACTGTTTTAATATTTTTATGTCAAATGGGTTTTTAAAAACCAAAATTGTGCCATACTAGGGATGTCACCTGCTTTTGGCTTGTCGGGGTGAGTTTAGCCAACAGCTACAGCCCTCACCCCCAGCCCCTCTCCCAAGCTTGGGAGAGGGGAGTAAGAGAGGATCTTTCTTTTCACCGATAACCTATCAACAAAATCCGCCATGAACCAATATTTTAATAACGACAATGAGTCATCCAGTAAAGGTTTTAGATCCGAATTCTATTGAGGCGTATCGGACACGAGTGCAACTTCTCGCAGGTGAGTTGAAAGCTGCCAAAAATCAGGTTGCGCGTGTGAATATTGCCTTAATGTTAGCGGATGCAGCAACAACATTAGCACGGCTGGAACACGATGAATGGCAAAACCCAAATTCCTAATCGGTAAATCAATGTAAATCAACCCAACTTTATAACTAAACCTATAACCAAGGACAAAGGACAAAGGACAAAGGACGAATGACCAATGACCAAGGACAAAGGACTGATTCCTTCTTTTGAGTACGTTTTCCCCGCAATCCGAGGGATTCAAGCGGGACGGGAATATTATGTGTCGATGTGTCCAGTACGATTTATTCCTAAGCTGTTTGCGAGGGAGGATGAGGAGAATCCGCCAGATCAGAGAGTGGCGCGATCGCTAAATTCTAAACGAGTCCCAGATATGGCGAACTATATCTTGAATAATCCCGATAATTATACCGTTTCCGCGATTACCGCCGCGATTGATGCTGATATTAATTTTGAACCCATTGGTATCGAAAAAGAAGGGCGAAAAATGGGGCGTTTACGAGTTCCCATGGATGCGCGGTTTCAGATTACTGATGGACAACATCGCTGCGCGGCGTTTGAGTGGGCGCTGAAGCAGAATCCGGCGTTGGGATATGAGACAGTGGCGGTTATTTTGGTTTTGGATATCGGGTTGCGCTATTCCCAGCAGATGTTTTTGGATCTCAACCGTTATGGGGTTCATCCCGATGCGTCATTGGCGATTCTCTATGATCATCGCCATCCCCAAGCAACTGTGGTCAAAGCAGTGATTAGAAATATTAATGTGTTCCGCAGCCTAATAGATAAGGAACATCAGACATTACCTGTGCGATCGGGGAAGCTATTTACGCTGCATACCCTTTATAATGCTACGTCTATGCTGTTGGCGGATTGGCAAACGGCTGAATTAGAACAGCAGATTGATTTGGCAATCCGGTATTGGCAAGCGGTGAGTTATTGTATTCCCGATTGGGAGGCGGTGAGACAACGGACTGTAAGCGCCAGGGAGATGCGCCAGGATTATGTTCATAGTCATGGGATTACACTTTTGGGATTGGGGGCGGTAGGGTCAGTGTTACTCTCGGTTTATCCCCATAGCTGGGAGGAACGTTTGCAGGAATTGCGACAGATTGATTGGTTGCGTTCTAATCCCGATTGGGAGGGACGAATTATGGTCAAGGGTCAGATTTCGCGATCGCGAACCAGTATAGGGCGGATGGTGGCTTATTTGAAAGGGTATTTGGGTTTACCGTTAACCTCACAGGAGGAGGAGTTAGAAAATGCTAGCGGTTTAGTTAAACGGAGTTAGAAGATTGGATGAGATTAAAATGATCACCACTATTTACATCCAGCCTAACTTTGTCTTAGCTGCATTCACAGCTATTCTGATCGGGCTGGCACTGGCTGAGATTTTGTAAGGTTTAGATGGATTTTTTGGGTTAGGGTCTTTTTTGATAATATTTCCCTGCCAAAGTTCACTGGCTGTTGACCAATTTAGTTGGGCAAGTTGTAAAACTTTTTCATCGTCAAATGTATAAATGCCTCGGTTCAATGTTAAGTAGAGCAAGCGTCCCAGAATTTCTAGTCCAACACTTCTGCCTAAAATACAGTCTTCTTTGAATGTAGCAATGTCTTCAACGGTTAAGTCATCAACATTAGTTTCACAAATATCTTGCGTTTGACTGCATTCTGAGAAAAACTGATTGAGGCAACTCGCTAAGGCTTCAGAGGCTTGAGCAACGTCATGGTTTTTTAGGTCACTATTCGGATCATTGACAAAAGCACAACTTACTGATTTAGCTATATAATTCGTTGTGTAAATTAATTTCTTTTTCGTAGATGGAGAATTTTTAATGCGTTCTGTCTTATCTTCAAACATGGAAACTTGCTCGATTAAATTCTTGGTAATGCCAACTGTACCTTCAAATTCACCAAAGGACAAAAGTAGAGATTTATCCAATGCTTTAGTTTGAGCCATATCTCTAAAATCAGTCTGGCATTGTCTAAAATCACCCTCTATAACCAGTGTTATGGGAAAATCATTATCAGCGATTGACTCACCATGAGGACTTTCTATGAGTTCGTGAATCGCCCGCTTGCGATGCTGTCCATCCGTAACATCTAACTTAACCCCGCGAGGAATGATGACTAGACAAATTCCCCTTCCCAATTCAATTAACTCAATCTTCTCTGGATCAACATTGGCGGTTAGGGTTCCGACAATCCAGGGTTTGTCTTTACCAATACGATTGAGGATATAGTGTTTAATTTCATCCGTATGTCCTTTTACCTCTGGACGATTTTTACCCGAATCAGGATTGTTATCCGTGGAGGGTTTAGCTTGAAGCAGAGTAGGCAAATCATCGGCAGGAACGTTAATCTGGATCATTTGACGCTTGCCCTGCCGGAAAATCAGTCCAGGATAGCACTTTTGACGGTGATGCTTAGCAAAGTACGGCTCAAGCACTTGATCAAGCTGCTGATTGGATTCAGACTGGAGGCGGTTGTAATCAGACATATAAACCAATAAAATCAGTGAAGCATTATGTATCTATTCTAATTATGACTCGCTGGAAACGTAAATCGGTAAAATACGGACTTTGAACGATGACACAAGCCCATCAGACTTCTCTCTTCCCACCACGTACTGTGGCTGAGTTAGTGGAAGATATACAGAAGCTAACAGCAGAAATCCAAGATTTATACTGTCAAGATGAAATACCCTTCGTTATTGGCTGGAGTGGCGGGAAAGATAGCACAACCGTACTCCAGTTAATTTGGAACGCGATCGCAGCCTTGCCACCGGAAAAACGGAGGAAAAAGATTTATGTTATCACAACAGATACGCGGGTAGAAAATCCGATTGTCTCTACCTGGGTTCGTAAATCCTTGGAACGAATGAAGCAGGCGGCAAAAGAGCAAGAAATGCCGATAGAACCCCATTTGCTCTACCCGAAAACTGAACAAACATTTTGGGTAAACTTAATTGGCAAAGGATATCCAGCACCACGCAACCAATTTCGTTGGTGTACCGAACGTCTGAAAATTCATCCGGCTAACCATTTTATCCGTGAAGTTGTTCGCATGAATGGTGAAACAATTCTGGTGTTGGGTACTCGTAAAGCAGAAAGTGCTAAACGTGCTGCCACAATGGAAAAGTATCAAGCGGGTAGACTTCGCGATCGCCTCAGCCCTAATGGGAGTTTACCCAACTCTCTAATTTACTCTCCGATTGAAGATTGGCGCAACGATGAAGTTTGGCTTTATTTGATGCAGTGGCAAAATCCTTGGGGTAATACGAACAAAGACTTATTCTCCATGTATCAGGGCGCAACAGCCGATAATGAATGTCCTTTAGTAGTTGATACCTCAACGCCTAGCTGTGGTGATTCCCGGTTTGGTTGTTGGGTTTGCACCATGGTTAATAAAGATAAATCCATGGAGGCGATGATCCAAAATGATGAGGAGAAAGAGTGGATGCAGCCTCTCCTTGATATTCGCAATGATTTGGATATTAAAGACGATCACGATAAGAGAGACTTCCGCCGTATTTACGGTAAAGTTGAACTCTTTGAACGCAATGTTGATGGTGAAATCTCAGTTAAACCGATTCATGGTCCCTATACGAAATACTGGCGGGAACATTGGTTAAGACGAGTTTTAGAAGCCCAAACCCATGTCCGAAATACTGCGCCCCCAGATATGCGCGATATCACTCTAATTACACCAGAGGAACTTAGTGAAATTCGCCGTATCTGGTTAGAAGAAAAGCATGAATTTGACGATAGCTTACCTCGTATCTATGAAGAGGTTACAGGCGAACCCTTTCAAGATTCCCGCCCTAGCGCCGAACGTAAACTTTTGGGAAGTGATGAATGGACAGTCTTAGAAGAAATCTGTAACCAGGATGAAATGCACCTGGAACTCATGGCAAAACTTCTAGACACTGAACGTCAATATCATACTAAATCTAGACGCGGTATCTATGAAGCCCTAGAAAAATGCTTTAATAGCAGTTCTCGTTCTCGAGAAGACGCGATTGACCACGCCCACTATCAGCGACATATGAAAAATACGGTTGAGGATATCAAACAGGATTTGTCAGACGTTCATGAATTGAGACAGGCTTGGGATAAGCCGAAGCAAGAGAAACCTAAACAGCTATCCTGGGCGAGTTTAAAATTCCCTGAACCCGATTCAGAAAATACTGAAGATGCAGACGGATAGATAGCCAAAATATTGTAGAGGCGTTTCATATAATGTCTCTACAATCAACATTCACATTCTATTGTGTTCGTAGTAGGCACGAAGCGTGCCATAAGCGCTAAAGCGCTTACTACAAACTTACTATAAAGTGACATTTCTATTCGGTTAAAGATCATCGCTGATTTTATCCCCCGTCTAAATTAGCCCCTGACTATGATATTTCTGGAACTCGCCCTGCAAAACTTTGGTCCCTATCAAGGGCGACAAGTGATTAACCTGCGTCCCGAAACTAACAATTCTACCCATCCGATTATTCTTTTTGGCGGGATGAATGGGGGTGGAAAAACTACCCTAATGGACGCCATTCGCCTCAGCCTCTACGGTTCCCGCGCCCAATTTTCTACTAGGGGAAATTTAAGCTATAACGACTTTCTCACTCAATGCGTGAACCGGAACACTCCGCCCACGGAAAAAACTCGTATCGAATTAGCCTTTGAAGTCGTAGAAGAGGATAAACCCAGAATTCTGAGAATTGTCCGCTATTGGACAAAAGACGCCAAAGATGGGAAAGATACTCTGGGTATTTTAGTCGATGAAGAGTGGCCCGATAAAGCCCTGGCAAATACCTGGGATGACTATATCGAAAATCTGCTTCCTCTGGGTATTTCTAATCTCTTTCTCTTTGATGGGGAACAAGTCAAAGAATTGGCGGAACTAGAAACTCCACCCCCGCTGGTGGTGAGTGCAATTCAATCCCTGCTTGGGTTAGAATTGGCTGAACGTTTATCCACAGATTTAGATATTCTCGCCAGTCGGAAGCGTCGGGATATTGCCAATCAGAAAGAAGTGGAAACCTTAGATAATATTGAAGCCAAACTTATTGCACAAAAAGAAAAACAGGAGGCGGCGACACAAGACTTAAGCGCCCTAAAATCTAAACTGGACTATGCTGCAAAAGAACAACAGATAGCCTCGGATAAATTTGTCTCCGAAGGTGGTAAACTTGCCAGCGAACGCAGTCAACTGGAAGCCCAATCGGAAACCCTGATTGAACAAGCGAATCAGGTGCGTCAGGAGATGCGAGAACTGGCGGCTGGTGTACTTCCCTTGTCTCTGATTTCTCCGCTATTGGAACAAGCGAAATCTCAAGCCGAACAGGAACAAAAACAACACCAAGTTAAATTGACACGGGATGTGTTAAAAGAACGGGACGCTCGGTTAATTCAGTATATCAAAAAGATTTCCTTGACACCCAAGCGAGTCAATCAGATTCAATCGTTTATAGAGACAGAAAACCAAGAACTCGATCAAGAAATTGCCGCCCAAGAGGAACCGTGGTTATTGGCTGATGAAGCCGCTATTACTCGCCTAGAAACCCTGCTGAACTATGAACTGTCAACCGCACAAAAGAACGCCCAAAGCCAACGAGAACGCCTGCAAAGCCTAGAAACTGAAATTGATGCGTTAGATCGGCAAATTGCTACCGCCGCATCTCCTGAAGCCTACAACGCACTGAAACAGGCATTTACCGACGCCCAAAATAAAGTGGTTAAGGTTAAAGCCGCCTACGAAAATGCCTCTCGTCGCTGTGAGGAAATCAAGAACCAAATTACCAAAACGAAAAAGGAGTTGGAAACTTATGCTGATGAAACGATTAAACTGAAAAACAATCAGCATATTATTAATTCGATTGCCAAGGTGCAAACCACATTGGAACTCTTTCGAGAGAAGTTAACTCTGAAAAAACTGAACAAACTGGAAATCGAAGTTACCGAATGCTTCCGCTATCTGTTGCATAAATCAGACTTAGTTCACCGTGTCGCTATTGACACCCACAGCTTCAGCCTTTCTCTCTATGATCCGGAAGGACAACCGATTCCCAAACACCGTCTCTCGGCGGGGGAAAAACAACTGTTAGCGATTTCCTTTCTTTGGGGACTTGCCCGTGTTTCTGGGCGTCATCTTCCGGTGGCGATTGATACACCGTTAGGACGGTTAGATTCCTCTCACCGGAGTAATTTAGTGGAACGGTATTTTCCCACAGCGTCTCATCAAGTTATCCTGTTATCCACGGATACTGAGATTGGACAAACTGAGGTTAAACGCCTACGGGAATTAGACGCGATCGCGCAAGAGTATTGCCTGAATTATGACCCCAAAGAACGGCAAACGATTGTAGAACCGGGTTATTTTTGGTAAGGATTAGGGGAGAATGGGTTGGGGGGGTTTCGCGATCGCACGCCGCATCTCCCCCAGCTTCCAGACGCGCCATGGCACGTCTCTACATTGCTTCCCCAGCTCCCCCTGCTCCCCCTGCTCCCCCTGCTCCCTCTGCTTCCCCTGCTCCCCCTGCTCCCCCTGCTCCCCCTGCTCCCCCTGCTCCCCTGCACCCAGACGCGCCATGGCACGTCTCTACTTGGCATCTCCTGGTTTTTTCAACGTCGCCAAATATTTACTCAGCGCTTCTGCCAACTCTTGTTCTGGGGATTGCTTTTTGGCTGGAGGTTTTTTCTTCGGTGCAAAGCCACCAAAGAACCACATCCAAAACAGGGCATACATTGCAATTATTACAAAACTAGACATGATAAGAATAAATCCTAAAAGACACTCGTGAAACAAGTCTGCTGAAATTCTTCACGATAGAATTAATTCTATCCGGATAAAATTCAGCTAGTTAGCACCCTCTTTTAGCGATTTCAATACAATTTTATCCTCTATTATTTCAATAGTCTGGTTTCCCACCTGAATTTGAGGATTAAATTCACTTCCTAGAACCTCAACCTCAGGCGCTGTCCCGGATTGAACCGTCATGACAACAATAAAGCGATCGCGCCCTGTGGCTTGAATCCTTCCCCCTGTCTCACTGGGGATAAATTCCAGGTTCACGTCAGAGGGTGTAATAAAGGTTCCTTGCATCGTCGCCCCGGATTCCGCCTCCAGGGTAAACTGTTGACCTTGAATCGTCACGTCTTCCTGGGTATGCATAATCCAAGTTTGATCCGGTTCTGCGGCGTCAACCACCTGATCCACCAAGACAAACAACCCCGGTACACCAGATGCGCCACTATAATCTACTGCTAGCGATCGCAACCAGTTTTGGTGGTGTAAACTAACCATACCCGACCCATCCGCACTTGCCTGAAATCCGGTTAAGTTCGCCGTCTTCCCCGCCTGCTTTTCCGGTAACAACACCACATTTTCATCCCTCTGTTTCCCATCAGATGCCATTCCCGCCGTCACCCAGCGCCCTCCTAATCCCCAAATTCGGAAACTTCCCGCATCGGGAAATGACCAATGTCCGCCTCTGGGTTTCTCTCGCTTCAAAAAAATACTGGTAACAAAATCATTTTCATCTCGCCACTGATTGCGGAACGTAAAGAAGCCTTTTTGTGCATCTACTAATACCCGCCCCCACACATCTGCGGGGTTCTGAATTGTTACGTCTTGGGGATATCCAGCGAAAATATACGCCGCTTCATGGGGTAACTCAATGCCAAAACTGTTATCCCCCTTCCTCCCCCAATGACGGTTAAAGAACCACATAACTCCTGGTAGCAGCCGTTCCGGTACTATCCCCAATCCCACCGCAAACATAGAACCCGTGGGGCTTAAGCGATGACGCCCATAAGTGGGAATCGCCACTTCCCCATCTTCACCCACCATCCGAGTCACATACTGGGGTAGAAACCAAGCCGCGTGCGATCGCGTGACCAAGTCTTCCCCCAATACAGTCTGATACGCTTGTAAAAAGGGCATTACGGTGAGAAACCAGGGTTCGGTACTGTAATGATCACCCTCAGATCCAAAACCGCGATCGCCAATGCCAATGGTGAGATAGCGTTTAATATTCCGTTCCGCCACTTTCAGCCAACGCCAACTCTGGGCATCCCCCTCCTCCAGTAGCGCCAACGCCGCTAACCCAGCCGCCCCTCGCGCCCTTGCATTCCAGTTACTCGCCGGGTTAGGATTCCAGCCATCACCCGCCGTTCCTTTCACCAGCAGGGCGGTTTGAGTCGCTAACCAATCGGCTACCTGTTGTACCTGTTCCTCATCCCAAGCCAAATAACACAAATCATACGCTAACGCCACGCCTGCGACTACTGTAGAATGTTCCAGTAAACGGGGTCCCGGTTGGTTCATGGAATTGACAGTAATCTGCCAAGCGGTTTCGGCGGCGGTTTGATCCTGCTGGATTAGGGAGAGGAAACAATACCCAGCCGCGTGATAGCCCCCCGTTGGCACATAGCCATCGTAATAGATGGGTTGGTCTAGACTCCGTTGCAACTGTGCCAGAATCGCCTCACCCCTAGGCGTCTTAGCCTGTTGACGCAATTGGGGAAGTTGATCTTGGCGAAAAATTAATCGAGGATGTTCTTGGGGACGCAGAGGACGATGATTTGCCACGGGTTGTGACCAATGGGGACGAATAATTCCCTGGACTTCTCCCTTGACAGGTTGGTCATTTAGGGTTCCAGAATAAGTGCCAATTAGTTGATTATCCTCATGCAACCGCACTTGGATATCATACTCTGCTTGTCCTTCTAGGGATTGCCAAGGATCAGGATAAATTTGCATCTGCACATCCAGATTCCATAACCGTCCCCGTTGACTTATCTGGAGAACTCCCTGATGATCCGCCTGATTGAACTTCGGCGCAAATCCCCATACTTCGCGATCGCACTCATCAGCATCACAGACTAAATCTATGGTTATATCCTGATAAACGGGTTCCCCTTCCCAGGTTTTCCACACGCCACGTTTTAGGGTTAAACGGATATCCCCGGATAACATAGCTGGATCAATCATTTCTGCTGGGGAAGGATGAGAACCTCCTAACCAGAAAATAAATGACGCCGCTATTAAATAAAGGATTTTGTTATTGGTCATTGGTCATTTGTCATTCGTCATTGGTCATTGGTAAGGCGCTTGTAGGGGCGACCCGCTTGCATAAATTAACAACTCCCATCCACTCAATTGGATCGGGTCGCCCTCTCCTCTCTTCCCCGTGCAAAAGGGGATCAAATGTATCCCATAAGAGCGGAAAGTGCTGTAAACTCAACAGTCAATTATGTTAGGTACGATTACTGGAGATATTGTTGGCTCAATTTATGAAGGACAAAGTATCAAAACCAAAATTTTTGATCTGTTTAATCCGAGGCGTTATTTTACCGATGACACGGTACTCACCATCGCCGTCGCTGATACCCTTCTCATCGGTTTTTGACTCCTCATGCAATATCTGAGTAGAACACCAGTTCAGTAGTCTCATCTTTACTCTATTCTTCCCGAAAAATTTACAACGACTTAAATGACTTCCCAGCGCGACGCTGATTGCAGCGTTTGCGTAAATTATCATAGAATATTACTGTATTACTTGTTTTACATTGTCTTACAGCTCTGAGTGCCTTTCAGACTGGAACCTGAAAGATAGAAACCACTCATCACCGACTGAGAGCAAGTTGCCATTGTGTAACAGTGAGTCAAAACCCTTACTCCTTACTGAGTAGACTGTCACGCTTTGTAGGGGAGCATCTATCTGAACAATTTAAATGAAAGATGATAATGCAGCAGCCAGATCAAGGCGGTAAGGGGGATCAATCCCCAGATGTGCTGTCACCCGAACAAGCGTGGAAACTCTTGACAGCCCTAGCGGGTAAAGAGCGCATGTTGCAGGATCGAGGCGCACAGAAGGTTGTACCCCTATTATGTGAATGGCTGGGATATCTGTCGTTTGGCATAGAATTAGTCGGGCGATACTTAGCCAAACATCCCGATATATCTTTAACTGATATGCTCAAACGGCTGGAAGCACGACATCCTGATACAGCAAGCCAGCCGCCAAGCCAACCGACACTCCAATGGCGAATCAACACCATCTTGGACTGGGTATGGAGAGAACTCAATCCCCTAACTCAGCAGGTTAGTCAACTTTTGAGCTTATTTGCCCCAACCCTTTGGCGGTGGCAATGGTTAGACTATGCCAGTGAGATTTTGCATTGGAGACAGGCAGATCTCGACCAAGCCAAAACTCAACTGTATCAGTGGCGTTTAATTAAGTCAGTGGCAAATCGCCGGGGTTGCTACACAGTTGAGCCCTTAATTCGGGAGTTTTTTCGCAAAAAACTGGAGACATTGGATGCACCCACCGTCTTTGTGTCTCACCCTCCTTTTCCGTTCCCACCCCAGACGTCGTCCAAGCCGATTCCCCAGCCACCTCAACTGGATACTCAGTCTTCTTTGCCAAGGCAAATTTCCGATGAGGATTCAGCCTCGCAGACGCCACCTCCTAGAGAATGGTCTTCCTTTCTCTTCCCTTATCCTGACGTCCCGGGGTCTGCTGAAGATTGCCTGATTGAGCAGCAACTCTATTTTCCGATTACGAATTCCACTTGTTCGTGTCAACGAGACAACTCTTACATTGCCAATTCAGGAGTTTCCCAAAAAAGCAAGAATAAAGCACCACCCTTAAGAAAACTTCAGGCTGATGACTTCAGGCAGGCTTTTACCGCTATTCTTATTGAACTGGTTCAGCAAATTCCTGATCATCCTACCCGCGAGCCGATAACGTTTTTGGATGAGATCCTGCCTCACATTCAAGAAATAGCCCACACCCTAGAATCAGCCGTAAGGGATGAAGATTTACTCTGCTTATTTGACAGTTTGGGCAAATTCTCTAAAGGTCAAGGATTAACGGATTTACTTTGGCTATTCGATCGCTTAGGTAGATTTTATCAGCATCAGGGAGTGGGCAATCAGGCAGAATCCTGGTTTCAGCGGTGCGTATCTATCGCCCAAGCCGCTTTTGGCGAGGAACATCTTGATGTTGCCACTAGCTTGAATAATTTGGCAGGACTTTATTATACCCAAGGTCGCTACAGTGAAGCTGAACTCTTTTACCTGCAAGCCTTAGAGGTGAGAAAACATCTGTTAGGTAATCATCATCTTGATGTTGCCACCAGCTTGAATAATCTGGCAGGACTTTACTATGCTCAAGGTCGCTACAGTGAAGCTGAACCCCTTTATTTGCAAGTTTTAGAGGTGAGAAAACGTCTTTTAGGCAATTGCAATCTTGATGTTGCCAGTAGCCTCAACAATTTGGGATTATTGTACTATGCTCAAGGTCGCTACAGTGAAGCTGAACCCCTTTATTTGCAAGCCTTAGAGGTGAGAAAACGTCTTTTAGGTAATTGCCATCCGGCTGTCGCGACTAGCATTAACAATTTAGCCGGACTCTACAATGCTCAAAAACGCTACAGAGATGCAGAATCGCTATTAGTTCAGGCATTAAGTTTGAGTGAACAGCACTTAGGAGATGATCATCCTAATACGGCTATATTTCGGAAAAATTTATCCATTCTCCGCACTCATAATAAGACTAATCGTCGCTGGTGGCAATGGTTATGGTAAAAGCGAGATTAGGGAGCAATATTAGGGAGCAATATTAGGGAGCAATATTAGGGAGCAATATTAGGGAGCAATATTAGGGAGCAATATTAAGGAGCAATATTAAGGAGCAATATTAGGGAGCAATATTAGGGAGCAATATTAGGGAGCAATATTAGGGAGCAATATTAGGGAGCAAGATGCTCCCACTACTTTAGAATTTATCCGTTTTTCAGGAAAAAGACTCCCTCAGCCATTAAACCGCAGACACTTTTAAGTTACTCGGTTCTCCCAGTTTTCCTTCTAAAACCACACCCCGTTGATTGGTGTGGAGATGGCGCAGAATTTTATAAATGGCTTCTATTTGGTCAGTTGCCTCTGCTTTCTGTGCCAACTCTGATAAAGACATGGGTTCCCCTTGATCTTGTAAAACCTGAATCACCCGTTTCTGTAAGTCCAAAATTGCAGAGGCGGCTTTTTTACCTGCTTCCACTCCAGGTTGATGGTAAGCGTTGATATTCACCAGGGAAGCATACAATCCTACAGCCCGATCATATAAAGCAATCAGCGCTCCAACCGTGCGAGGATTGACTTGGGGAATTGTTACGGTAATCGAATCTCGTTGATTGTCATACAAGGCTTTTCGGGTTCCCTGTAATAAACCGGATAAATAGTCACCGGATGTTACCCCGGCTTCTAGCTGTGGGGAGTGTCCCTCGCGATCGCGCAACACTTCAATAAAGGTGACAAAGAAATTAGGAACCCCTTCGCGCAACTGCTGCACGTAGGCATGTTGATCCGTTGAGCCTTTATTGCCGTAAACGGCGATTCCCTGATGTACAGTATTACCATCCAGGTCTTTTTCTTTACCCAAAGATTCCATAACTAACTGCTGGAGGTAGCGAGAAAAGAGCAGCAGGCTATCTTTATAAGGTAAAACCACCATATCTTTTTCACCCTGACCATTCCCCGAAAAATACCAGGAAAGTGCCAGCAACGCCGCCGGGTTTTCGTGGAGATTATGGACACGGGTAGCACTATCCATTTCCTTCGCACCTGCCAGCATCTGGCGGATATCAATCCCTTGCAGGGCGGCGGGTAACAGTCCCACGGCTGACATTTCTGAGGTGCGTCCTCCTACCCAGTCATACATCGGGAAGGTTGCCAGCCACCCTTCTGATTTTGCCAGTTTCTCTAGGTTACTATCTTCACCCGTAATCGCCACGGCATGGGTAGCAAAGTCCAGTTTCTGGGATTCATAAGCTTTTTTTGCCTCAATCATGCCATTGCGGGTTTCCGGGGTTCCTCCAGACTTAGAAATGACTAAGACAAGTGTGTTAGCCAGACGCTCTTGCAGTTTAGCAATCGTGGCATCAATCCCTGCCGGATCAGTGTTATCTATAAAATGAATCGCCAAGGGCGGGACGTTAGGAGCAAGGGCATCAGCGACAAACTCAGGACCCAATGCTGAACCGCCAATGCCGATGGAAAGAATATCGGTGAATTTAGATGAACCTGGGGGATGGATATCACCACTATGGACTTTAGTGGTAAAGGATTCAATCTTCTCTAAGACAGTGAGGATATCTTGACGCAGTTCGGGGGTAGGCGCTATGTCAGGATCTCGTAACCAATAGTGACCCACCATCCGATTTTCATCTGGATTTGCGATCGCGCCCCTCTCCAATGCCTCCATATCCTCAAATGCCTTCTCAAACTTAGGTCGCATCGCCTCGACAAAGGCATGATCAAATCGCATACGGCTGACGTCGAGGTAAAAGTCTAACCCTTGGTGGTAATAGAGCCAGTCCTGATAGCGTTGCCAGAGTGCAGCGGCGTCCATAAGTAGCTTCTCAAATTCCTGTTTTTCCAATCACAAGTGTATGTTGTCCGGGGATCAGTTGTCAGTTTTCCTTTTTCAGTCGCTTAGTCTTATCAGCCTTCCCCTGCTCTCCCAGCTCCCAGACGTAGCATGCTACGTCTCTACATGCTCCCCCAGCTCCCAGACGTAGCATGCTACGTCTCTACATGCTCCCCCAGCTCCCTCTGCTCCTTTGCCCCTGCCTTCTGAAAGCCTTCTCAAATATACGGCTTGGGCAACACACGCAAAAACTTGACGATGTGACCCGTCACTTCAATCCCTACCATATAGTTGTCGATGGTAAATCGGTAAAAAATAGCATCTGAGCCGATGGGGTGAAGCCCTGGCAGGTCGTGAATGCTTCTGAGATGGATGAACTTCTCAAAAACCATGTCATAGACCTGCTGATAAGCAGCCGACTCTAGGTTTTTGAGATCTTGTAAAAAAGACCGCGCATAGCGTACTTCTAGACTCACAGGATATACCCCGATTCCCCACGAATCATTCTAATCTTTCTGCAAAGATTTTAGGGCAGATTTAGCAGTCGCAGCGCCTCTTCACGGGTCATCGCATCTCCGGGTCGAATTGTTCGCATGGATTCTTGCATGGCACAGAGCATATACAAGTCATAATAGAACGGTTGCAGAACTTCCCAGGCGTCTGCCAAGCTTTCATCAGGGAGTTGATCCACTAAATCAGGTAACTGTTGGGTTAAGCGTTGCAATCGACCTCTGAGTAAATTCATCAGCAAAGAATACTCCAATTGATTGACACTCACCGCCCTATAATAGCGGTGATTCTTCCGTCGCAGGGATTCCGATGAATTTACCCTCAGAAAGCATCTTGACCCTTCGGCTTATCTCGACTCCGCTCGATACAAGTCGCTCAGGGTCAACCGTGTGTCTCACGGCTGCAAGTCCTCGCAATAAGACTATTTGAGCTGCGGCTACCTCTGTGTCGGTTGTGTAGCCGCAGTGATTACATGAATGGATACGCTCTGATCATAGTTTCTTGCCCGTTTCTGTTAAGCAATTGGGACATATTTGGCTCGTCTTGAGCCAAAATGTAGTCGTTCTCTTGCATAGGAGCAGTAACTGTGTGACTTCAATCGACTAACCCGCATTGTTCAAAATTTACCAGACTTTGCCTCTGAGTGCGATCGCAGAGGCTTGGTTACAGAGGCGTTGGCAAATGTACCGCAAGTGAATAGCATCTTGGCGCGGCTAGACTTAGACGGTTCTGGAGATGGTTGCTTCTGTCGAAGTCATCAGCTTTTTATCTCAGTTTGGACAAGTGACTGACAGGAGAGAGACTTTAACGGTTTTCCTCAACTCTAAGCTGTCACCCATTTACAGCGCGATGGCGTGTAAGTGAGGTACACAGACAGATCCCCGACTTCGTAGGAGTTGTCGGGGATCTTGCTTAGAGACTGTACCTCATCAACCACCAAATCTGCTGTAAATTGGGAATGGGTAGCGAGCAAGATGCAAAGCCTGCGGCATGGCTTCGCTAAACGCATTACAACGATTTTGCTGTTGTTAACATGAAGGTTTAAATGCCGAACAACGTATTCAACCTTTGACAAGCGATGAAAATTCAGACTTGATTTCTGAGTTAATGAACAACCTGTAGGGGCGACCCGCTTCATCTAATTAATAACACTAATCCACTCAATTAGGTCGGGTCGCCCTTTATTCATAAGTCCTGTGGTGGGGATAGATGTTAGGTTTTAGGTATTACCTGCATGGCTGACAAAGAGCGCGATCGCAGGCTTGTTAAAATTGATGTAATTCCTATCCTGACATTACCGAAACATGCAAATCACCCTAGAAGTCCCCGATCGCCTCGGTGAGAAACTGCAACAATTGGGCGATCGCCTCCCAGAAGTCCTTGATCGCGCAATTGAGGAACTTACCCCCCCAGAAACCATCTGCTACCAAGACGAACTCCAGATCGTCGAACTGCTTGCTAGTCAACCCAGTCCAGAAGTTATCCTTGCCATCCGCCCCACGCCTGCTTTACAAACCCGCATGAGCGAACTGCTCGATCGCAATAAATCGGGTACACTCTCGCGATCGGAAGAAGCCGAACTTGCTCGATACTTGCTTCTAGAACATTGGGTGCGTTTAGCAAAAGCTCATGCTTACAAACACTTACAAACAGCAGCATGAGTTATGTATCAGCAACTCTGCGTCGGCTAGTGACTCAACGCGCCGGAGAGCAATGCGAGTATTGCCGATTTCCCCAAACAGCTTCACTTTTCGCCTTTGAAATGGAACATATCATTGCCGAAAAACATGATGGCATCACTGAAGTTGAAAACCTAGCTTTATCTTGTCCTTACTGCAACCGCTTCAAAACGCGATCGCACTCACAGATGTCCCAGCAAGCAAGCTATAGTTGGCTTATGGGAATGCAGGGCAAAGGTTAATTTGACGGTGAAATTAGACGCAAACACCATCAATGAATTAGTTGAACTCCTCCAACCCTTCATGGAAGATGAGCGCAGCCGCCACTCTTGGTTAATCCTAGCGCTGGGTAATAATGCATCAGTGTTACAGCGCATCACTTGGAATGGTGCTGTGGCGACATTCATCCCGGAGATGGTGTGTAAGCTAGCAGACTATGGCGAAATCGCACCGGGAAAACCAGCACTTTGGGCATTATTGGAGTATGTGCGATCGCACTCTGGTATCGATAGACAACAACGTATTGATAAACTGCGTCCTCGAATTGATTTAGGATGGCATTCTGAGCGAGTAACGGATACCTCTGATATTGACGCTCTTGTGGAAAACGTGCGATCGCGTCTCCATGATGATATCCAATCCTTGTATGGCACAATGCCGCTTTGGGGCGTGGATCATTGGGTACCCTTGGGTGATTTGTTTGTGGATGTCAATATTCTGGAGGAGTTGAGCAGTAGTCGTCGGTCAGAATTGCCAGACTTGTGGCAGGATTTTAAGGAGAATCCCGGCTATCGTAGTTTAGATCGCATTGGCTTGGGTAAAGAACGCCAACGGGTGTCAGGATTGGAGGTGCTGGCGAAGAATAGCAACCTTATGGTTGTGGGTAAACCCGGTTCAGGGAAAACAACCTATTTGCAGCGAGTGGTGACGGAGTGCGATCGGGGAAATTTACAAGCGCACCGGATTCCTGTATTGATTAAACTGCGAGAGTTTGTAGACGATGGGCGGGAATTTGCCTATTCGCTAAAAGGGTATCTAGAGCAATTCTGGCAGTTATCGAATACCGAAACTCAATTAGTTCTGAAGCAAGGTAAAGCGCTGGTTCTGCTGGATGGATTGGATGAGGTGACGGGGGAGGATGGGAAGAAAATCACGAAGCAAATCAAACAGTTTGCTCGTACTTATCCGCAAGTGCAGGTTATTGTAACCTGTCGGACACAAAGCCAGGAATCACAATTTGATCGGTTTGATTATGTGGAGGTGGCGGATTTTAATAAAGATCAGGTAGAGGCGTTTGCGGAACATTGGTTTAAAGCGGTAGTGCGGGATGAGTCGGCGGGATTGGCAAAGGCGCGGGAGTTTCTGGAACAGCTTTTTTTAGAGGAGAATACACCAATTCGGGAGTTAGCGATTACGCCGATTTTGTTGAGTTTGACTTGTGCAGTGTTTCACCAGACGGAGAAGTTTTACTCAAAGCGTTCCCAGCTTTATCAGGAAGGGTTGGAGTTGCTGCTGGAAAAGTGGGATAAATCGCGGGAGATTGAGCGGGATGAAATTTATCGGGATTTGTCGGTAGAGCGAAAGCTGGAACTATTGCGCTATTTGGCGGTGAAGAAGTTTGAACAAGAGCAGTATGTGTTGTTTGAGCAGGAGGAGATTCAGGAATATATTGCGGAGTTTTTGGGAATTGGGCGGCGAGATAGTCGAGCGGTATTGGAAGCGATCGTAAAACAGCATGGGTTGTTGATTAAGCGCAGTCGAACAGTTTTGTCATTTTCACATCTGACATTTCAAGAGTATTTAGTTGCCTTAAGCCTAAGTTATAAAGATAAACTTGGGGATGAACTGATAAAATATCTATCTTTTAAAAAATGGGAGCAGGTTATCCTGCTGTTCTCTGAGAAACTATCCCATAGGGATTATTGTGTTTTTATTGATCGCATTCAACTTACTATTGCTCAAACTGTTTCCAGTGATGAAAATCTACAAAATTTACTCAAATGGGCTGATCAGAAAGCTGGCAATACTTGTATTAGCCCCTATTCAAAACCAACTCTTCGTGCCTTTTATTTGAGCTTAATGACAAGCATTAACACAATTGATGAATTAGAACCTCTACAGATGCTAGAACCCTCCTGGAGACCAAGCTGGTTTTTGCAAGATTTTGGTAATCTTTTGTCAAAATTGGATGATGAAATTGAGTTGTCTGTTAATCATTGCTTTGGGACAGGATGGGTCTTAGGGAAGCCTTGGGGTTCTCTAGAGGGTGAACCTGCCTTAGATAACTCTCTCTGCCATGCTCGCGCTCATGCTTCCTTAGACGGGCGAGCTGTACTTTTAGACAAGGAGGAATTTGAGTTGTTTAGTAGCATGGATGATGTCAATTATGATGCAATCGATAAACCTTTGTCTGAGGCTATCGAGTTTTGTCAGAAAAATAATTTTAAAGACTTAGGAGTTGAACTATGCCAACTCTGTGATCAACTTAATCAATGGACTGACTGGAACCAGGAAGAATATCATGAATGGTATGTTAATAACATTGAAGAATGGGCAGAAAAGCTAAGATATATTTCAATTCAATATCGCAATGTAGATTATCCGTGGCAGATGGAAGAGCAAGATTGGTCTAAATTATATGTATATATCTATGTTAATAAAGTTTTACTATGCTGCATTGAAAACAATCCTGAAAAGGGCAATGATATAATTTCATCTATTAAGAATAATATTTTGATGCCATATTCAGAGATTTGAGTAACTTGTAGCTTGGGTTGACGAAGGACATCCAACTGCTCAGTTTTAGAAGCTGGATTTTGCTACAATCAAGCTCATCAACACATATACAATGTAGTAGTTTTCTTGCATAGGAATAGTAACTGTGACTGTTCAACTATCCCAGCCTGACTTTAACCGACTGACCTGCATTGTTCAGAATTTACCCGATTTTGCTAATGTACGCGATCGCAGACGCTTAGTTGCAGGGGCGTTGGAAGGTGTACCCCAGGTGGATGTAATCCTAGCACGGCTGGATTTGGATGGTACTCCGATGGGAGTCTCTGTGGAAGTGGTACGCTTCTTGTCACAGTTCGGACAGGTGGCTTACGGCAAAGAAGCTTTAAGCGTTTTCCTCAACTACATTCAGCCCTTTACTGGTGATGAAGATTCAGACTTTATTCTAGAGTTATTTCAAAAGTATCCCCTCGATGTTCCTGTTAGTCGCAGCCGCTTAATTGACCGTTGGCGGGGAACGAGTAGTGTGGCTGATGTACAGGAAAAGATTATTGGGGAAAATACTCTACGCCACATTTACCTTTTAAACTTGGCTCTTGAAGCATCGAAAGCTGTGGCGCATCTGCGTACTCCAATGGGTGCGGGTACAGGTTTTATGATTGCACCGGATTTATTGATGACGAACAATCATGTTATTGCCAGTCGGGAGCAAGCTGAACAGACTGAATATACCTTCAATTACCAACTAGATATTAACGGGAAGGAGTGCGAAATACAGACAACCCAGGCGTTACCGGGAGGTGCATTTTACACCAATATTGAATTAGACTATACAATTGTATCCCTCAAAGATTTGCCAGACTTTGGCAGTCCCCTTGTCCTCAAGAGTAAGCCAATGCGGAAAGACGATCGCGTAGCCATCATTCAGCATCCAGGTGGACATCTGAAGAAAATCTCGATGCAGAATAACTTTATCGCCTATGCTGATACCACCGTAGTGCAATATACCACCAGCACCTTACCAGGTTCTTCCGGTTCACCTGTGTTTGATGATGACTTTCAGGTGATTGCGATTCATCATAGTGGTGGGAGGTTAGTTGAGCCGGGAACGACGCAAAGTTACTTACGTAATGCAGGTACGAGTATGATGGCTGTGTTGAAGGATTTACAGACCAACGCGCCGGAGATTTATGCCCGTTTACCGAGATAGTTGAGTGATGGCAATTAGTAGCAAGACAGTTCATAAAATATTGCTTCTGCTCAGACCTCATTTACAAGAGGAGAAGGAACGTAAAGGGTATTTGATTAGAGCATTAGGCATCAGAACTGATGTGTTGAACTTGGTTTGGAATCAACCTGTCAATATTTTTATTCCGAATATGGTGCAGGAATTGGTAAGGTTTGGTGAAATTGAACCAGGTAAACCTTCCCTTTGTGCTTTATTAGAAGTGATTCGTGAAGATGTGGGTGTAAATGTACAGTCAGACATAGACGAATTGCTACTTCAGGTTAACAAAGAACTGAAAACACCAGAATCAAATTTTTCCTGGAAAGGTGTACAGACTCTCAAGGGACATTCAGAGTTAGTTCGCTCTGTGGCAATTAGTCCTAGTGGTCAGATACTTGCTAGTAGCAGTAATGATCAAACGATCAAGCTGTGGAATTTGCCGACTGGAAAACTCCTTTACACCTTGGCGGGACACTCCAGTATGGTTACATCTGTTGCCTTCAGTCCGGATGGAAAAACCCTGGCTAGTGCCAGTAACTTGGCAGTTGGAGACGGTAACATCAAATTGTGGGATGTCGAAACAGGAACGCTACAGCAAACACTTGATAAAGGATTGCTCAATTTACGTGTTAGCTGTGTCACCTTTAGCCCAGACGGAAATACTCTGGCTAGCGGAAACATTGATGCCACAATTAAACTATGGCAATTGAACAGTGGTAAATTGCAAAATACTCTCAAAGGACATGGGTGGGATGTCAATTCAGTTGCCTTTAGCCGTAATGGGAAAATCCTGGTGAGTGGAGGTTTGGATGGTGCCATCAAGATATGGAATTGGCGTACAGGGGAATTACTACACACCCTGAATCGACCCTCACCGTCAGATATAATTGGTTCCTTGGTATCTTGGTTTGATTCCTCTGTTGGAGTAATTTGGTCTGTGGCTATTAGTCCTGATGGACAAATAATTGCGAGTGGTGGTTCCGAGCAACCCATCATGTTATGGAATTCTGATCGGGGGAAATTGGTGCGTACTCTTACAGAACATTCAGGAAAAGTTTATTCGGTTACATTTAGCCCCAACGGGAAGTTACTTGCCAGTGGTGGTGATGACAATACGCTGAGGATTTGGAATTATCAGACAGGTGAATTGCTTCAAACATTAGAGCATTTAAGTCCAGTTTATTGTGTTACCTTCAGTCCTGATGGACAGACATTAGTCAGTGGTAGCGTAGATAGTACTATTAAGGTTTGGCGCATACATGATAGTTAGGTAATGGCAATAAATATGGAAAGATTAAATTATCCGGAACTGGTGCAAACAATCCTTAAGACGCACTTTGCCCAACTTCAAGATGACGCAACTGAAGTTCAGTTAATTCTTGATAGAGAACGCAATCATTACTTAATAATGCTCGTGGGTTGGCATAACCAACGACGAGAGTATGGCTGCCTAATTCACATTGATATCAAGGATAACAAAATTTGGATTCAGAGTGATGGAACAGAAGTAGGAGTTGCTAACGAATTGGTTGAAGCTGGAGTGCCACAACAGGATATTGTTTTAGCGTTTAAATCTCCCTTCAAGCGACAATTTACCGACTATGCCGTTTGCTAACCGCAATAAACGCACCCAAACGCCTACTGACTATAGCATTATCCTGGAAAATCAAACGATGAATCATCAAACCCGCTCCCTTTGGCAGAAATTCCTTTGCCATTCCATCGCTGCTTCTGGAGTATAAAAATCACCCACACTCACAGGTAATTCCACGATTTTACCCTGCTAAAATTGCCCGAATAAATCCCCCAGTTTAGCTGATATATGTTGATTAAACCTAAAAAACTTACAGGAATTAATATCTCCACCAATAACCGTAAATGATTCTTGTTCAGGATGCTCAACCGTAAAAGTAAATTGCTGGCGATTATCACCAATCACCATCAGAACTTTAAATTCATTTGTTCCTTTTACAGGCTGAATGGAAAGTAAACTGGTTTTCATCGGTTTTTCTCTAGGTAAATGCCTCGTGTATTCCAATCATTTACAGTTGTCAAGGTGCGTTACGCTTCGCTAACACACCCTACTGGACTGACACAGCTAAAATTGTGGAATAGATTTTATCATTGAATCGGGCGCAAGTCTTTGCGCCCCTACAGTTTCCGGGCGTAATTCTAATTCATCAAATAAGGTGTGCCACGCCACTACGGGGTAAGACTTTGAACCCGTTTTAACGGGTTTAAGCTTTGAGCCAGAACTTTAGTTCATGGCTTAAGTCTTTTCAAACTTCATCCGGATCAATGCCCATTTCTCGTAAACGTTCAGCCAGTTGTTCGGCTCGTTGTTGAGCTTGTTCAGCCTGCTGTTGAGCTTGTTCAGCTTGTTGTTGAGCTTGCGCCGCTTCTTCTTCAGGAGTGAGTAACAACTCTCCTGCTAATGTCGCCCAACGCAGCCAGGTTGTTTGAATATCTTTATAGGAACCTTGCCAACGCACTAAGGCTAAACCTAATACTTGGCTGACAAATCGCCCTTGTTCATCCAAGTTCTTATGTTGATACACGCCACCTTGTAAACTAAATCCCGCCCAATCTTCTGAATCAAAGGGATTGTACCAAAAATATTCCGGAACTCTCACTTTGTCTTGGTAAATTTGTTTCTTTTCGGTTTTATCTTTGGTGGCTGTACTATCAGAAATTAATTCAATCACAACATCCGGTGCTTTGCCTTCATCCCACACAACCCAGCTAAGTCGTTCCCCTTTGGGAACTCCCAAAACGACAAAGACATCAGAACCGCGAAAGTCTTGGTTTTTGATTTGAGCTGCACTGAAATAGAGGAACATATTACCGCCAACATAGCCATCCTCTCGTTGAGCTAACCAGGCGACGAGAGTATCCCTAAGTATTTGCATTTGCAGAAAATGTCGCTGAGTTTCCATGGGAATATCGTCATCACAGGGTAAGTCATACTGGGTTGGCGGTAGAGCTAAATTAACAGGAGCCGATTCAATCGTGGTTTGAGACATGGTTTTTTCTTAATATTGCGCCTATTTTCTTAACTGTAACGCCTGTGATTAGGCTATTTAAGAGATTGAGGGAAAAACCTATTCAGATTGGATTGTGTTTTCAAACAAGTTGTGTTAAGGGAATAGCCCCGACATCCGCCCGAAGCCCGGAGTTCAAACTCCGGGCTAATAGCTCAAGTCCACTAAAGTGGACTAATATAGCAGTACCATCGTTTCAGGTGTTTTTATTCACACGATGCTATATAAGGCGAACATCGTGTGCCTGGGAACCCGTTTATCGGGATATATGGAACGAAATTTCCATAGAATCTTCCTTCTAGAAGAAGGAAGATTGTCAAGGTGTTTAACCGGACATGATGATCAATACTCCCGTTAGAAATTAGTCCGCGTAGGCGGACTTTGTTTGTGTAGCAGCGATTTCAATCGCCGTGGTTTATGGGGTTACTCTCCGAGAAGGCTTCGCCTACGTTTCTGAATCCAACCTACAAAGAGCCTTCTCTAACTTACTGATAAAATACTCAAACGCACCGTATCGCCATCTTTTAACGGCACATCACTGCGAACGACAAACCGTTCCCCTGGCTTTAAACCGGATACAATAGCCACTCTACCCTTAGCGCGATCGCTTATTTCTACTTGACGCGCCTTAACGGTAGATTCACCCCCATTTTCAACCACGACAAATACCGTTGCTTTCTCTGACGTTTTATTCGTTTTCGCCGTCTGAGTCTCTCCACGCCCTGACTCTCCGCCAACCTCCAACGCTGTTTGCGGAACCACCACTTGGGCTTGGGTATTTGGGGTGAAGCTAACTCGGGCTAAAAGTCCACTCCCAATTTGACGATTCGGGTTGGGAATGGTGACTTCTACAGGAATTTGTAAGGCTTCACTATCTGCTGCTGGCGAAATTCGGGTCACTTTTCCGGAAAACGATTCATTGGCAAGTGCATCTAAATGAACCGTTACCGATTGTCCCACCTGAATATCCGCTAATTCTCGATCTGAAACCCGAACTTCCACTTTTACCTGAGAGAAATCCCCTAACTTCAGCAGTTCACTTCCCGGTGTCACCAAATTCCCCGATTCGGTGACTCTTTCTAATACCACACCGTTAATCGGGGAGGCGAGTAACGCATAGGATTGACGTTCCTTATTTTCAGCCAAAATAGCTTGCTGCGCCTTAACTCGTTCTTGTGCAGCAGCGACAGCTTGTTGTTCGGTGCGAATTTGTTTGAGGGCGGCTTGCAGGTTTTGTTGGGCGGTGGCGGCGGCGGTTTGGGCTAATTCGGCTTCTTGTCGAGAAATAGCGCCTTCTTGTGCCAGATTTTGGAGTCGTGTCGCATCAACTTTAGCTTGCTGCAATTCTAACCGGGCTTGTTCTGCCCTGGCTTGGGCATTTCCTACCTGGGTTTGGGCGCGGGCGACTTCTGATTTGAGGGCGGCGAGTTCAGCTTGGGCTTCGGTTACAGCCGTTTGTAACAAAGCGTCATCAATCTGGGCTAAAATTTGTCCTTGTTGTACTCGATCGCCAATATCAACCCCTAGATTCAACACTCGCCCTTCGATTTGAGATCGCAGGGAGACATCCCGTAGGGGTTGAGTGTTACCTTTATACTCTATGGGTTCTACCACCCATCCCGTTTCTGCGATCGCGACATCTACGGCTGTACTGGTTTTCTCTTCTGCACCAGGGGGTTTGGGTTGCGCCCCAGCTTCTGTCTTGGGATTAATGCCACATCCAGTGAGAGACGGTACAAGTAAAATAATCCACAGCACCAGAAAACCCAAATAGTTAGGGCTTGCTGAATAACTATTGTGGTGAGGAGAAGCTGAGGGAGCCGCAGACGCTGAATGACTCAATTGATTCGGAGAGTACACGCTTTTAGTTCCCATTAGGGTAAAGTCGCCAAGGGGTATTTTAAAGTTTCTTCATATATCTACTCTAAATGTTACCGCCTATTAATCATGTTGCCTATCAAAAGCATCGCTACTGGATGAACAGGTCCCTCGCGATCGCAAAATCTGCGGGGGAAGCTGGGGAAGTCCCCGTTGGTGCAGTGATTATTGATAATCAGGATAACCTCATCGCTACCGGAGAAAATCGGCGAGAACGCGATCGCGATCCTACCGCCCATGCGGAAATCCTCGCCCTACGTGCAGCCGGACAAGCCTTAAATACCTGGCATTTAAACACCTGCACCCTTTATGTCACCTTAGAACCCTGCGCCATGTGTGCTGGGGCGATTATCTTGGCGCGGCTAGGGTTGCTGGTGTATGGTGCAGATGACCCCAAAACTGGCACAATCCGCACCGTTGCTAATAGTCCTGATAGCGCTTACTCCAACCATCGCTTACCCGTCTTAGCTGGAATTATGGAAACCGAATGTCGAGAGTATCTGAAATCCTGGTTTGCCCAACGACGCCAGCGCGATCTACAATCAACGCTTAACCATGACATTACTAGAACTGTCCCTTCAGTAGACGACAGGGGTAGTCAGACCTCATAAGGTAAAAGTGGAGAGTCGAAACACAGCAAAAACCGAATCCCTTATGATGCAACTCCAATCCCGTGAACAGAACCAAACTTCCTCAACCTTGGACAAGCCTGATTCAAAGACGGTCAATTCCGCCAAAATAGTTCCCGTTAACTCCAGTGTTTCCCATTGGTTAACATCAATCCTCTATCCGTTGGGGCGTCGTATCCTCATGCCCCTTTATTTTGGGCGGCTGCAAGTGACGGGACAAGACAACATTCCCCAAACCGGTCCAGTTATTCTAGCACCCACCCATCGATCGCGTTGGGATGGGTTAACCATGGCTTATGCGGCTGGGAAACCTGTCACAGGAAGGGATTTGCGGTTTATGGTGTCGCAAGATGAAATGAAAGGATTACAAGGCTGGTTTATCCGCCGCCTGGGTGGGTTTCCGGTGAATACGAAACACCCGGGAATCAGCAGTATCCGGCATAGTGTCGAACTCCTGCGTCGTGGCGAAGCCTTGGTGATGTTTCCCGAAGGGAATATTTTTCGTCTTGGTGAGGTTAATCCACTTAAACCTGGTATGGCACGAATTGCCCTGCAAGCCGAATCCAATCAACCCGGTTTGGGATTAAAAATTGTACCCGTTAGCATCCGTTATAGTGAACCTGTTCCTCAATGGGGTTCTGATATTGACGTTCAGATTGGATCTGCTTTAGATGTCGCCAAGTATTGCAACCAGTCGGCTAAAAAAGGCGCTCAACAGCTAACCACGGATCTGGAAATAGCACTGAAACAAGTTGATCAAAAGTTGGAAGTAATCAAAGAAGCTGTTTAAGTTGGTGGGAAAAATTAAAGTTATCGGTGGGAATTGTCATTCGTCAGGCTTAAATTTCCGGCTGGCGCTGTACTATAGGTTGATGTGAATAGTCCTCCCCCTGGGGTTAGAGTTAAATTCGGGGTAACAATAGAGATTGAACTTCCAGGTATTTCCCAGTAGGGTGAGGATGATCCCTGGACGCTTCATAATTCGGTTATTTGGGTTGGACTTGAGAGTATATTAAGCGGTAGGGTGTGCGATCAGCTTTGCTGGTGCGCTTCGCGCGATCGCGCTTTTTCTTAGGAATGGCTGAAATGCTGTCCCAAACAGGGATTGGTGTTTTGGGCTGTGGGAGGCGATCGCAATGATCCTAATCTATGCCAATTTCTCGTTTAATTGCTTCAGATTGCTCAAAGAATTCTCTAGCTTTCTGTTCTTGTCCCATGGCGCGGTAAGTTAACCCTAAACCGTAAAGGGATTTAAATTCGCCAAATTTATCACCAATTTGTTGGAAAATGGATAAAGATTCTTGATTAAATTCTACGGCTTTCTCGTATTGATTAATTTGGGTATAAGCCATTCCCAAATTACCGAGGGTTTGAGCTTCGCCTCGTCTATCCCCAATTTCTTGAAAGATGGTTGACGACTTCTGATACAATTCAATAGCTTTCTCGTATTGAGAAGTTTTGGCATAAATTATTCCCAAACCCATGAGGGAATTTGCCAAACCTTTTATATCCTCAATTTCCTGAAAAATAGACAATGACTGCTGATATAAATCAATTGATTTATCGTACTGAGAGAGATGGCTGTAAGCTACTCCCAAATTGACGAGAACACCAGCCAAACCTTGTCTGTTGCCAATTTGCTGATAGAGGGTTAAAGATTGTTGATAAAAATCAATCGATTTCTCATACTGAGAGAGATTGCTATAAGCTAGTCCCAAATTATTGAGGGAACGAGCTATACCTCTTTTATCCCCAATTTCTTGATAGATAGGCAAAGATTGTTGAAAAAAATCAATGGCTTTATCATACTCAGAGAGATTGCTGTAAGCTTCTCCCAAACCTATGAGGGAAGCAGTGACACTTTGTCCATCGCCCAAGAAGAAAATCCTGCTATTGATTATCGCATCCATGGTTGCAGCCGTTGGATTGGATATGGCGATCGCACGGAGCGTCTATCATCCCTTAAACTACCTCTATGGGATACTTAGTTGGACGAGTTGTCGGCTGTTTCCCTGTTATCCCCAACCAACGGAAGCGGTGAAGGGGGAACGGGGGATGGTGGTGACGGCGCACAAGGAAGCGTCGCGGGTGGGACAAGAAATTTTACTGTCGGGGGGAAATGCGATTGATGCTGCGGTGGGGGTGGGGTACGCCTTGGCTGTGGTTCATCCCTGTTGTGGGAATATTGGCGGGGGTGGGTTAGGAGTGATTCAGCCAGCTTCAGGGGAAGCGGTGTTTCTCAATTTCCGGGAAACTGCGCCACTGGCGGCGTCGGCGGATATGTATTTGGATGGTTCTGGGGAGGTGAAGACTAAGTTAAGTACCCAGGGATATCTGGCGGTAGGGGTTCCGGGAACTGTGGCGGGTTTGGATAGGGCATTATCTGAGTATGGTACGATGAACCGTCAACAGGTGATGGCGGGGGCGATTCGGTTGGCGCGGGAGGGGTTTATTCTGTCACCGGGGGATGTGGAACGGTTGCAGCGTCAGACTAAGGTGTTTTCTCAACAGGAGACTGTGGCGGCGATTTTTTTGGATGGGGGGGAAGCCTTTCAGGTGAGGGAACGGTTGGTCCAGGAGGAGTTGGCTGAAACGTTGGGTGCGATCGCGCGATCGGGTGCTTCGGTATTTTATCAGGGTAGAATAGCTCAGGCGATCGTGCAAGCGAGTCAGGAGAATGGCGGGATTCTCACCTTAGAGGATTTTACTCGGTATCGGGTGCGTCAGGAAACCCCCTTGCGCTGTTTTTATCGGGGGTATGAAGTGGTAACCGCGCCACCGCCGGGAGGGGGAGTGACGGTGTGTCAGATGTTGAACGTGTTGGCGGGGTATCCTCTGAGGGAGTGGGGATGGGGTTCGGTGGAGAGTCTGCATTCCTTTTTGTCTGCGGCGCTATTTGCGTATCGGGATCGGAATCAGGTTTTGGGTGATCCGGATTTTGTCGAGATTCCCGTTAAGCGCCTGTTGAGTCAAGGGTATGCGGCGCAGATACGGGAACAAATAGGGGAGAGGGCGCTGAATCCCCAGGCGTTGCAGATGCAGGATATGCCTCAAGGCACCCATACGACGCACTATTCTATTGTGGATCAGTTTGGCAATGCGGTGGCGGTTACCTATACGATTAATTCCCTGTTTGGCGCTAAGGTGATGGCAAAGGATACGGGGTTTTTTCTGAATAATCAGATGAATGATTTTACGGTGAAGCTGGGGGAGGGGAATCAGTTTGGTTTGGTTCAGGGGAAGGCGAATCAAATTGAACCGGGGAAGCAACCGTTGAGTTCGATGAGTCCGACAATTGTTAAGAAAGATGATCAGGTGGTGTTGGTGACGGGTTCCCCTGGGGGGGCGACGATTCCGACTACGGTGGTGCAGGTGATTACGAATTGGATTGATTATGAGTTGGATATCGCGGCGGCGGTGAATGCGCCGCGTGTTCATTATCAGGGATTACCGAATTGGGTGCTGACGGAACCCTTTGCGGTGGAGGGAGATGGGGTTTGGAGGTTGTGGGAGAAGGGATATCGGGTGATTCCGTTTGTGAGTTGGGGTGCGGCGGAGTCGATTCAGGTTGAATCGGGGGGGGTTTGGGGGGTGAATGATAGGCGGCGAGTGACGGGGGAAGCAATGGGGTATTAAATTGGACTATTTTTCCTAAAAAGATGTCCCGATAAATACAAGATATCTCCTATAGGATTTCCCAATAAATCCAGTCTCGTCAACTTCGTGAGTTTAGTCAGAGATTCCGGTATGTTTCTTATCTGATTATTTGATAAATCCAGAAATCTCAAATTTGTGAGTTGAGTGAGACATTCTGGAACCTGTCTTATTTGATTATTCGATAATTTCAGCGTCATTAAGTTAATCATTTGGGTAATTGATTCGGGTATCTCTCGGATTTGATTATTATTTAAACCCAGCAACCTTAAGTTAGGAAGATGAGTAATAGATGCAGGTATTTCTTTTATCTGATTATTATCTAAGTGTAGGGATGTCATTTCCTTGAAGTTGTCGATATCTTTAACTATTTTTATATTTTTTATTTGATTGTTATGTAAAGATAGACCTTGTAATTTAGTTAATCTGGTAATATATTCAGGTATTTCTTGAATTTGGTTATCTGACAAATCAAGGATTCTTAACCATTTAATTTTGCTCAGAAATTCTGGTATCTGTTCTATTTTATTTTTTGCCAAACATATCATTCTTATTTTTGCTAATTTTTCACCATGTTTTTGCATATTTTTTATTTGATTATTGCCTAAATTAATATCCCACAAATGAGTCAATTGAATAATGCAGTCCGGTATCTCGGTTAGCTGATTATCCGATAGGTTCAGTCTCTGAAGCTTACTAATTTTAGTAATACAGTCGGGGATTTCTGTCAAAGCTTTACTGGATAAATCGAGTGATGTTACTTTTGCTTGAGCAGCTTGATTAATGATTTCGATGACTTCTGTATGATTGTTTTGAATTTGTGTATATTTTGACATTTTAATCGCCTTTTTATCTGTATTTTAAGCTATTCGGTACATTCTATCTGTTCATTGCTGAGACTAAAACGTTTGTATCAATAATAACTTTCATTGTCCCTGGCGATAGGCTTCTATTTCGGCGGCAATTTCGGCTTCGGTCATTGGGTTATCGGCGTGTAAGGCTTGGGTCTGTTTTAATAAGGTTTGCAATTGTTCGACTAAGGGTGTTCTGGGGTTATCTTCGGCGAGGATAATGACTTCGACTCGCTGTCCGGGTTGAAAGGGTAAGTCGGATAAGATAAGTTGTTTTGGGTCTTCAAGGGTGATATATTTTTTGTATGCATTCATGGCTTTACTTTAAAGTTTAGTCTGTCTTAGCTTCTATCTGCGCGATCGCTTCTGCTGGTGACATTTTCCCAGATATGACGGACGTAATCCCAGGTAGATATTGATCCATCATCATGACATTGGTGTAAACTAACTGTTTAATTATTTCCGAACTAATATCATTATTTTTCACGTCAATACTGGTTTTGTAACGAACTTCACCGTCATCAAAATTTAACTCAAAGTTGCCGATAATCATGCCATAATTGGCTCTAGAGAGAAACTCTCCTACAGCCCGACGTTTAGGTTTTGGAACTTTGGCAGGACAAACGGAGTAAAAGACAAATTGCTTCTGTTGTTCTCTGGCTTGGGCATAGCAGTCACATTTTCCATTTTTTCCCTCGAAGGCTAGGTGTAATGCTGATTGTCCTTTTATCTGGGCAAACGACCAATTGTCTTCTTTGAAGAAGTTTACAATTGACTGAAAAAGTGATTGTGTCGATGGAGTATCTTGAGGCTTTGCCTTGGGAGGTTCTTTTGGTGGCGGTGGGGTAGTGTTTTGATTGGAGCTTTCAGGAATATTTTCTGCCAAGTTTCTCAAAAAATTAGTAACTGCCCCAATTGATTTAGTGGTAATTTCTTTGGTAGCCGTGTCCAGACCGAAACCTGTTAAATCTTGGAAGAGGTTAGTGATACTCTCAGATATTTCTTCTTTAGAAGAACTGGCGACAGATAGTCCCAAAAGACTAAAGTGAGACCATAAGGTGCGATAGCCTACCTCTCCTGACTTTTGAAATTGTTTGACTGACAAGGCTAACCAATTCTCAGTAGCTAGAAGGGGGTTTGGAGAGTTGTCATTATTAGACGATTCAGTTTTAACCGTTTCTGATTCTCCCGATTTCTGCTGCTGGGATTGGTTTAAAAGGTAGGCTGCGGCTTCCGAAGCATTGGTAGCGTGTTTGAGGAGGTGGGGTAGCAAGTCGGGTTTAAGACTGGCTTCGATTTGGATATCGGGTGAGGGTTGAAAGTCGCCGCCAGTGGGGGAAATCCGCACAAAGGGATTGAGATTGAATAAGGCGTTAGTTTCAATGCGTTGATAGAGACTTAGGTTAACTAGAAAGATGAGACGACACTCAATAATTTCGTTTTCTTTTTTAGTTAGTGTTAGGTTTACTGCACGCACAGTTAAGGATGAGTTTAAGGAGTCATACAAGATTAGTTGGATATCTGTTTGATGATTTTCTGTTTTTGTGACCATGCATCATTATCCCTGAACCAAATTGACTTTTTCTCTTAAATCAGCATTGCTTCAAGTTCATTCACTGGCATCTTCTGGCTACCATCGCCCGCAGCACTAATATCGATCCAGTCTCCTAGTAAATTTGTTACGGTAGCAACAGATCCTTTAATTCCGAATAAGCTAGAAGCATGTAAGGAAACCTCTTCAAGAAGCCCTCCTGAAAAGTTGGCAGAACGCAAGTCGCAGTACAATAACTTAGTTCTTTGTAGCCTAGCATTCTCCCAGTTACTTTCCTGCATTTTGCAACGGACGAACTCAGATCTGGTTGCGTTAACATCAATCAAAGTGGCTTTTGTCAGGGTGACTTCATACCATTGGCACTTGATTAACACCCCATGTTGCAGGAGTGCAGCATATAAATTTACATTTCGCATAAAACTGCTGCTTAATTCTGCACTCGTTAGATTAGCCCCACTCAAATCAACATTTTCCCAATTGGATAGATGCATATAGGTTTGGGCTAAGTTAGAGCCATTCAACTGTACGTTAGTTAGCTGTGCAAAAGCCAAATCTGAACCAGACAGATTGGCATTACGTAAATCCACATTGTCTAATTTGAGACTTGCTAGCTGGCGATTCTGTAAATTAGCACCACTTAGATTGAGATTCTTTAAAACTAGAGGTTTTCCTTCTCGTTGACCTGATTGATGCCAGCGCTCATGCTGATCAAGAAGTCGATTTAGTTTATCCATACTTAATTCTATATTACTGTGTTGGCACTGCCTCTGAGGTAGATTCACGTTCTCCTTGGTCAGGTATCACAGGAGGTGGAACATTCGCAAAAGGTGGTACTGGCTGCACGCGGGTAGGCAGTTGCGGCACAATGTCAGCATGTCCTCGATTAATTAGCTCATTAGCTAACCGTTGCATCAGATTGCGGAATTGGGGTTCGGACAAAGAACCTTCACGATCAATCAGAATGTTTCTACCACTGACTAGATCATCGGCGATGGTTTCTGGTCCGGAACGGCCGCTCTTGACATCCCATACGGTGTTACTAGAGTCCACAAATTCACCACCAACTTCACTGCGCCTGATCGGACCATCTACAACACCTTCTCGCTCCGCTAATAGCCCAAGACGTGCTTCGTTAACCCCTTGATCTTCAATCAAACCTTGATGATCCATATCGTAGGCGAGTCGTTTTTCACGGGGCGTTGCTTCGTCCCACCACTTCTGATTACGTGGATCTCGAATTCTGTTTTCTGCGTTAGTGATACGCTCATCAAACGACTGCTCGTATTGTTGTTGTCCTCTCTGACGATTACGCCACTCTCTGAGTCGTTGCATATAATCGGCTTGAGATTCCCCCTCACCTCGTTGGGGTCTCGCTCCAGGACCCGGCTCTTCAGGTGCGGCAGGTGCTTTCCGCCCAAGGCGTTCCCTTACCCACTCTTGCATATTTCGGACGCCCTGGCGTAGACCAGTATAGAGTTCTACCCCAACACTCCTCATCCCTCTCCAAGCACTAGGTAGTGCATTTCGCCATCCCACCCAGCCTCTTGGCATACCAGTGGGACGTATATATGCACCGCCAGGTGGACCTTTAATGGCAGCTCGCGCACCAAAAATTAACATTACGGCTGTGAACAATCCAGTTGTGCCACGATAGGTTTGTTCACCAGCACTTAGCTCTTGACCCGTTACGATATCTTCTCCTGTAACCCCCTCAATAATCCCTGTAATTCCTGTGGTGTCCATAACTGCCAAGCCAATTTTCTCCCATGGACTGGCATCGGCTAATTCTTCTTGAGTGAATCGGTGATACAGCGAAGCCCCTAATCCCACCAGCAGTAGGATAGCACCTGCAACCATGATTGCAGTCCAGGCTGTTAGGACTACGCCAAAGGCAGCCGCAATAGCTGCTACTACCAATGCCACAACGACCAGAATAACGAGTCCAACAACGATGTCCCCAATGGCTCGTAATAACCCAGAGAACCAAGACTCGTCGGCTTGTTCAGCAGCTTCCTCAACTCGGTCTTCTAGAGGATCAGTTAATGGCTTCTTAGCTTCTTCTATACTCTTGTCCGTAGCTGGTGTGATTTCAGTTCGGAATTGCTCGGTGATACCTAGAACTTCGCTACGAGCTTGTTCTATAGCCTGGTCAATTTCAGCTAACGCCTCATCGATCAAACCCTGCTGTCTAGTGGTTAATTGCTCGATAATACTCTGAGCTTGTTCGCTACGGGTTTGGAGTGTTTGCTCAATCGCGCTGGTTGCCTGTTCCTGTACTTGGTCAGCACTTTGCTGGGCTTTTGCCGTAAGTTGGCTAGCTTGCGTGTCAAAAGATGTCACAATTTCCGTCATCTGCTGACTGGCAGCTACCACAGAGGTATTGAGCTGTTCGCGACCCGCTGTACTGGTTTCAATGAGCGAACTCCGCGCTGCCTCAACTACCTCAACAACACCTGGTAGGTAGGGTTCTTCTTCAGCAGAGATAACAGTGCTTGCTTGATCTCCTGTACGCTCAATGGTAGTGACTAAAGCATTAGCAGCAGCATCTATCTCACCTGATGTTTGTTGAGACAGGGTTTGAATCTGCCCGATTGCCGTTTGACCTGCCACACGTATTTGAGGGATAGCTTTGGCTTCAGCTACATCAAGTGCCTTCAAATCAACTTGTAGCCGATTATCTATCGTCTGCAAGGTCATGTCTCGACCTTGTTGCAAATTATTGATGGTTTTCGTTACTGATTCGCGCAGCGCTGGAACAATACTGGTTCTGACCTGTTCGATTTCAGCGTTAATCTTATTGCCATACTCGGGATAACGAGCCGAAAACTCCGCAGCGCGTGATTGTAAATCTTGCGAAATCCCAGGCTTTTTCTCACGGATATCAGTAGCACTTTCGGCGGCTACCTCTTTGGCAGCGGCTCGTTGTTTCGGAGCGGGATCTTCACTTCCAGGATGGCGACTAGCTTCAGCTTCACCAACTTGTACGGCTTGACCCGCAGCATTATCAAGTTCACTGTTAGCTCGATTTGACTCTTGCTGGGCAATAATCTGTGGCTGTTGGCTCTCTTGTTCAATGAAAGCAGAAAAATCGTTTTGTCGCTGGGTAAGTTGAGCCTCAATGTCAGCAATGCGCGTTTCTGTATCAGCCTCAACCTGAGTAATTTCTTGAGCGACTTGTGCCTCTAAGGCGGCTTTTTGCTGTTCGGCATTACCCATCAGGTTCGAGCGGGCTGTTCCATAGGACTCCCTAATGGTGCTGATCTGCGTCTCTATCTTGGACTGAATAGCAGCGATTTGTGCTTGAGCCTGGGCAGCAATTTCCGCCTTCTGAGCTTGGGTATCATTTTGAACTACTGCTTTGTGCTGCTCAACATCGGCTTGCAATCCATTGAGCAACTGCTGAGACTCCGCTTGGTCTTGCTCTGGCGTCTGACCCGACTCAAAGACTTCTTGAAACTCTTCAAACGTAAGTTCCCGTTCTGGAATCTGCTGGCGCAATGCATCTGGGGATGGGGAAGGTATCGGGGGAGTACCAGCCTCAGCTCCTGCAACCTGTCCCTCTGATACTGCTCCACCTGGTTCATGTCCTTTTTCAGCCGTAGGCTGGACACCTTCTTCTGGTGTAGGTGCTGCTGCTTCAGATGATGTATTTTCAGATGGTGTTGGGGTTGCGTCAACTTCTGCTAGTTGCTGCATCGCCGCCTCTGCTTCAGATGTACCGTTGGATACATCATTAGTATCAGAAGGAGATGCCTTGCCAGCGGCTTCCTGCTTTACTTCTTCTGGGTGAGAAGGTTTTGCTGTTGGCGTGGGTAGCGAGGATGGCACAGGCTCTGGCGTTTCTGTAGGGGTCTCACTTGACGTAAGTACCGCAGGACCTCCTCCAGTTTTCTCCACCTTTACCCCAGGCTGAGCTGCTGCTGAGGCTAGCTCTTGATTCATTAGGGACTGATCTGAGTCAGACTCCGCTTCAGAGGAGGTTTTGGGAGAATCTGCGGTTTCAAGAGGTTGACTTGTCGTCTCATCTCCTACTGTTTCAGCTACTGATGGTTTTTCTCCACTGGTTTCTCCCGGAACAACTGTTTTGACTGTAGTGACTGTTCCGTTTTCACCAATAACTTCTGTAGGCTGTAGAGACTGAGCCTTATTCTGAGAATATTCAGTGGTGGGGTCAGAGATTTTTTTAGCTTGAAGCGGTTGAACTTCCTCTTCCAACTCCATCAGTTGTAGTTGCTGTACCTTATTTTCGGCAAGTTCGGCAACGTTACTGGTAAGTTTCTTCGTCTGAAGCGGTTGAACTTCCTCTTCTAAATCAGAAGGCTGTAGGGACAGTCCCTTATTTTCGGAAAATTCGGGAGTGTTATGGGTAAGTTTCTTCGCCTGAACAGTTTCTCCTTCCCCCTCTTGTGTCTGAAACAGGTTATCCTGCTTGTTATCAATCAACTTCGGCTGAATCGCACTACCACTCTGAATCCCAGCGTCCGGTAGCGACTGATTCCCCAGAAGTCCATCGTCTGATTGCTGCTTTCCTTCTACTTCCCTGTTACTTTCTTCTAGCTGACTAAATTGCTGAACCTTAAACTGATTCAACCCATTAAGTACAAAATTGGTTCTCTCTCCCAAGAGCGGTTGATATTGAGGCTCGCTACCACTCTGAGACAGTTTCCTCTGAATCGGTGATTGCTTTGTTCCTGGAGTATTAACCGGAATTTTGAGCCAGTTAGAACTTAAACGAGATGCTCTTTCCTTTTGAGCTTGTAAATCCGGTATTTGGGATTGCTGCTTTCCGTTTTCTGCTTCCTCCTGCTCAGGAGGGGTGACACCTTCTCCCTCTACCTCTGTGTCAGGAGATTCCTGATTCGGTGATGCAGCAGCGGAAGACAGTTCCTCCTTTTGCTCAATAGTCTCTTCTTCTTGTTCTGAAGTTGTCTCGACTTCTGGCACTTCCGGCTTTTGAGAGTTATTGTCTAACTCTCCATTAGCAGGTTGTTTCTGAACAGGTTGCGGAGGTGGTGTGGCTGGTACATTAACTGGGACATTCAGACCGTTATAGCCAACAAAGGCTGTCTGTTCCAGTTTCTGTTGAAGAAACGCCTTTTGTTCTTCGGGCGACCGTCGCACAACGGGTTGCGGCGGCTTAGGCATTTTGAAGCGACGCCGCTGCAATGGATTGGGCGCTGGCGTCCGATTCGATGAGAGCTTGTTTTTGCGGATGGGTTCTCGATAAGACATTGCCAGAAGCTCCCAATCAACGCTGGTCTTTCCTGTCCCTAATTTATCCTGCCGATGAAGTGCATCAGGGATTGTCAGAATAAATCATTCTCAATTTTACCCCCTTAAACGCGATCGCTCTTTTCTTATTGGGGAAAACTTAACAAACTGCAATCTCTTCAAGTTGTCTGAGTGCTTACTTAAACATCAAGCAAGCGCCCTCACTCACTCCCTCTCCCCCTCAAACACCAACTGACTTTTAGGAAAAACCACCTCCAACTCCGTATACTCTCCCACCTGAGACTTCACCCCAATCGCCCCCTGATACTTATGTACTAACTCATAGACAATATACAACCCTAACCCCGAACCCTCCCCCATCGGCTTCGTCGTCACCAACGGTTCAAACAAGCGCTTCTGCATCGACTCACTTATCCCTATCCCATTATCCCAAACCCGCCAAATCACCGACTCATTTTCCTCAACACCTCGACTTCGCTCGGTGTTAACCCACTCAATCCGAATCTGGGGGATGTAACCAGAAGCTGGGGAAGCATCAAACTCCTCCAACCCCTCCCGCTTACACCGCACCGCATACACAGCATTATCCAGTAAATTTGTCAATACCCGCAACACCAACAACGGCACCTTCACCGGAACCCCATCCCACTCCCCCAATCGCCACTCTATCTCAATCCCCTCATCCTGGGGACAAGCCAACTTCACCGCCAACTCCACAATCATCCCCACCGTCGCCCTCGCCAAACTCTGGGGTAACTCCCCCTGGGGAACCGGAAGCAACGTCGCCACCAACCCATTCGCCCGATTTAACTCCTGTTTCGCCTTCTCTATCTGCTCCTCCCATTTGCACACCACCTCCTCTCCCTTCCCCTCGCGCCATTGCTGAGTTAACAGGGTTAAAATCTCCAACCGATTTCCCAGCGCCCAGAGGGGATTTTTCATCTCATGGGATAAATTTCCCACCAACGAACTCATCGCCGTAAGTTTCTCTTGCTGAATTAACTGATTTTGCGTCGTTTGCAGTTGAATCAACGCCTCCTCTAAATGCTGCGTCTTCTGATTCACCTGCGCCACCAATAAACAGTTATACTCCTGCAACTCCTGAATATAAAAATACAGCACTCCCCACACCCCCATTAGCCCAATTCCCACCAACGCCGCCCCCGACGGTATCCAGATATCCAGCAAAAACGCTGTATATGTCACCCCCACCAAAACACCACTTAAACCCATCCCCCCGATTAACGCCATCATCAACGTCAACCCCGGATAACGCCCCCGTCGCCAGCGTCGTATCCAGAGATACTCCAAACTCACCCACAGCCAAATCCAGCCATATTCCCACAGTTGCGCCACCCCCCGAATTCCTCCAGCTTCCAAGAGCGCCGCCTGAATAATCTGACTCGTCAACAGCGCCTGAATCTCCACCCCATACATGGGTTTGGGTGTAGTTACCTGATAGTGAGAAAAGGGCGTATAAAACCTATCCCGTAGCGACGGCGCGTAAGCCCCAATCAACACCACCTTATCCTGAAACCGTTGCCCAGAAACCCGCCCCTGTAGCACATCCATCAGCGAAAGGTTATCGGTGGGGAGGGCGGGTTTTGTTGATAGGTTATCGGTGAGTGGCTAGGTTTAGTGGCTAAACCCGCCCCTACAAGTCCACCAGAAGACGTTCCACGGTCAGACGTTCCACCGGAACGTCTCTACGAGTTTCCCCATAATTAACCGGAACATCGCGAAACAAACTTAACCCTACCACTACGGGATTAAGACCAGAATCTGACTGAGTACCTGTGCCAAAAGGCGATCGCTTATCGGATAATGGTCTAAGTCCTGGATATCCGCCTCGGTTATCCCTACAATCACTATATAATCGCTATAGGCGGTGAGAAGCGCTTCCGGACTAACCTTTATTGACATACAAAAAAATCATTAACCTTAAACAAAAATTAAGTTTTATTGATGTGACTTTAAGGATAGTTTTAATAAAAACTTTGAGCAAACTTGATAAGATTAGCTGGAAACAGGCTTATGCTAGGGTAGTGATTGACTAGGGAATCCTAACCGATTGTTCCCTTCGTCCATCGTTAAAGACAAATAAGCATCAGGTTCAGATATCTACAACTGTCCCTAACATCTCTACATACCCATGAGCATGACCGAAACCACATCCTGGAACGATGTCCGCATCGCCTTTAAAAAAATATGGGGATATGATAATTTCCGTCCGCCTCAAGGTGAGATTATCCGCAGTATTTTGGAAGGGCGAGATGCACTGATTGTGTTACCCACAGGTGGGGGAAAATCGATTTGTTTTCAACTTCCCGCCCTATTACAAACCGGATTAACCTTGGTGATTTCCCCATTAGTTGCTCTAATGGAAAATCAGGTACAAGAATTACGCGATCGCAACTTACCCGCCGCCCTGTTACATAGTCAATTAACCCCGCAACAACGGCGAAAAACCCTGAAAGCCCTGGAAAACCAGGAACTCCGATTACTCTACCTCTCTCCAGAAACCCTCTTAAGTGCGCCCGTTTGGGAACGACTCTCTCAGCCGAATCTGAAAATTAATGGATTAATTCTCGATGAGGCACATTGTCTGGTTCAATGGGGTGATACCTTTCGACCCGCGTATCGACGGCTAGGCGCAGTACGACCCACCCTACTCAAATCTAAACCACCCGGCAGCCAAATCCCGATCGCGGCATTTACGGCGACGGCTGATCCCATCGCCCAAGACACCATCAACAAGGTGTTGCAATTAGAACACCCCCAAGCCTTTTTAATCAGTCCCTATCGCCACAATCTCAACCTAGACGTGCAAATCGTCTGGACACCACGGGGACGCCGCCAGAAGATGTTACGCTTCATCCAAGCCAGAAATCGGCAATCAGGGTTAGTTTATGTACGTTCGCGGCGAGATGGCGAGGAATTAGCCCAATGGTTTAGGGAACGGGGATATGCGACAGCCGCCTATCACGGGGGGTTGAGTTCTCAACAACGGCGAGAGATTGAACAGAGTTGGCTGAGTGGCAAAACTCAATTTGTGGTGTGTACCTGCGCCTTTGGGATGGGAATCAATAAGCCCAATGTGCGTTGGGTGGTACATTTTCAGCCCCCCCAATTATTATCAGAATATATCCAAGAAGTGGGTCGCGGTGGACGAGATGGCAAACCCGCAGATGCGCTGACGTTGATCAGTGAGCCAACGGGGTGGTTAAATTCAGAAGATAAGCAAAAGCGTCAATTTTTTGTCGATCAGATGCGATCGCAATACCAACAGGCACAACGCTTAGTCAAAAAGCTACCCGAACAAGGGAATGTCGCCACTGTCAGCCAACAATTTCGCCAGGGTGAAGTCGCATTAGCCCTGCTGCACAGTGCTGAACAATTGGAATGGCAAGATCCCTTTCATTATCACAAACACCCATCCCCCGATTCCCGCGCTTTGGCTAACTTAAGTTCTCACCAAGTCCAAGTACAGAAACTGATGACACAATACCTGACAACCCGTCAATGTCGTTGGCAGTTTTTATTAAAAGCGTTTGGGTTTAAAAAGGAGGCGATGGGATTAAAATGTGGACATTGTGATAATTGTCGGAAATAGAGAGTTGGGAGATGGGGGAGCTGGGGAAGCTGGGGAAGCAGGGGAAGCTGGGGGAGATGGGGGAGCTGGGGAAGCTGGGGGAGCTGGGGAAGCTGGGGGAGCCGGGGAAGCAGGGGAAGCTGGGGAAGCAGGGGAAGCAGAGACGTTCCGATAAAACATCTTTTGTAGGGGCGGGTTTTACCACTAACGTGTCATTTTCACCCTGATATAACTAAACCCGCCCCAACCTCACCGTTCAATTATCACAAATAACAAATGACAAATGACGAATGACGAATGACGAATGACGAATGACAAATGACAAATGACAAATGACAAATGACAAATGACAAAATTATTTCTATTGTTCTAAGTACCTTTTTATGGGTAACTGTATCCTATCCCCAGAGTCTAAACGCTCAAGGTGAAGAGGGATTACAGTTACAAGATTTTAGTTACTGGGCTAACCTCTGTGCTTCCCAAAAAGAGGCTAAAAACTATGAAGAAGCCCTAGAAGCCTGTGATCAAGCGATCGCGTTAAATCCTAATGAACCTCAAGCCTGGATTGATCGAGGTGATATTCAACGGGCATTAGATAATTATGCCGAAGCCGCCGCCTCTTATGGGCAAGTCATTCGCCTGGAACCCAGACATTCTGAAGCCTGGGCAAAGCGCTGCGCGGCGCACATCCAATTGGCAAACTATGAAGCCGCAATCACTGACTGTGAAACAGCGTTGCAACTTGATGAAAATTGGAATCAGGTGACACGAGCTTATGCACTGTATCATCAAGGGTTAGCTCTTTGGGGACAAGCAGAACCAGAAAAAGCTCTATTTTCCTTGGATTTAGCGGTTCAAAGTAATCCCAATTATTCCCTGGCTTGGGCGCAACGGTGTTTGTTATTGTCCCAATTTGATCAGACGTATGATGCCCTCAATTCCTGTGAACGGGCATTACAAGTGAATGGGGATTGGGGAAATCGGACTCCTGCGATCGCGTGGACGAATCGTGGTAAAATTCTGGCTCAGTTGGGACGGTATGACGCCGCCCTAGAGTCTTATGATCAAGCCCTGGCGATTGACCCCAAGGATGCAACCGCTTGGACGGAACAAGGTAAAGTTTTATTAATTATTGGTCAACCGGGTGAAGCGTTAACCTCTCAGGAATGGGCGCTGAAAATTCGTCCCGATTATTCGTTAGCTTTAGCCAATCAATGTGCCACCCTGAACCAACTGAGTGAATACGAGGATGCTTTAGCCGCCTGTGATCAAGCGATTCAAGAGGGAGATGGGCGCTGGGGAGAAGAAGGGGCGGCGTATGCGTGGAGTCATCGGGCGGATGCGCTGACGGGTAATGGTCGATTTCAAGAGGCGTTGGCATCGGCTAATCGGGCGGTAGCACTCAATCCTGACTATGCTGATCCTTGGAGTAGTCGGGGGGCGACGCTGTGGTTTATGGGGCGGTTTGAAGAGGCGCTAGGGGCGACAGGACAGGCGATTAATATTAACCCCAATTCCTCGAAGGCTTGGTTTAACTATGCCCGAATTCTCACCACATTGGGACAGTATAATGAAGCCCGTGCTGCTTATCAACGGGCGCTGTTAGGGGATGCGAATGTAGGCAATATTCTGACTCTGGCAGAGATTTGGGTGAATCTGAGTGGCTTAGATTTCCGTCTAGAACGCTATCAAGAGGCGATCACCGCAGCCGAACGAGCAATTGGCATTAATCCGGATTCGGCAGCAGCATGGTATAATAGGGGGCTATCACTCATGGCATTAAATCAATACCGTGATGCCGTAGTGACTTATAATCGTGCGATCGCGATCGATGCAGAGAATGCTGATTTTTGGGCTGGAAAAGGCATTGCGCTGCGGTTTTTAGAGCAATATCCTCAAGCTTTGGAAGCCTTGCAAACCGCATTAGAATTGAATCCATCTCATCCGCAAGCATTGGTCAATCAAGAGTTTGTCATGCAAAAGTTACAAACTCCTAATGGGATGGAAGCTTTGCCAAATTCAGGGGTTAGGTAAAATCGAAAAATCTAGGTGCTAATGCTTCTCCCCTACGAATGCGTGATTTCCTATCCCTTACCTTAACCCTAACCATGCAACGTTCAAGAATCCATCTACCCCTGCTTTACCCAACAATAACCGCAACACTACTGGCTTTGGCGACGGGGTGTTCTCAAGTTGAATCGCCTCCACCCACAGCACAACCGAACACGCCAGCAACACCGATTCCCGCGTCTCCTACATCTGTTTCATCCCCAGCCACTTCGCCGGAACCTGATCCCTTTTCCCAAGCCCTGGATACCGCGATGAGTGCAGCGACAATTACACAATCGGCTGTATCCCCGGATGACTGGAATCTAGTTGTTAATCGCTGGCAAGAAGCGATCGCACTTTTGGAAAAAACGCCATCATCTCATCCGAAAAAGCAACTGGCAAGCCAAAAAATAGACCAGTATCAGCGCAACTTAGCTTACGCCAAAGAACAATCGGTCAAACGTTCTCAACCTAAACCATCTCCCAAAATTATCGTGGCATCCCAGCCATCCGTAACCACTTCCTCCTCTCAACCCCAGACTCAATCCCCTCAGCCGCCTGCAACGACTCCATCCTCTCAACCCCAGGCTCAATCCCCTCAGTCGCCTGCAACGACTCCATCCTCTCAACCCCAGGCTCAATCCCCTCAACCCAGACAATCTCCAGCAATTTCGGCAAACGTCGCTCTAGCCCAACATCTGCAACAGATTGGTGCCAAAATGTATGAAGCCTACTGGTGTTCTGTTTGTCGCTGGCAAGAAAAACAGTTTGGACCCGAAGCTTATGCTTACGTTGCAACGATTGAGTGCGATCCCCGTGGCAAAAATGCTCAACCTGAACTCTGTCGTCAAGCCAAAATTCGAGCCTTTCCGACGTGGGAAATTAATGGTCAATTTTATCGGGGAGGAATGCAGTTAGAACAACTGGCTAATTTGTCAGGATATTCAGGTTCCCGTGACTTTAAATAACGGTGGCTGTGTCTAAATAAGGGCGGGTGCAAGTTGTTCGTTCAGTTATTGGTGGGGAGGCGGGTTTTGTTGTTCAGTTATCGGTGGGGAGGGCGGGTTTTGTTGTTCAGTTATTGGTGGGGAGGGCGGGTTTTGTTGTTCAGTTATTGATGACTAGGGCGGGTTTTGTTGTTCAGTTATTGGTGACTAGCTGAATTGATTCCCTAAACCCGCCCCTACAATTGATTCCCTAAACCCGCCCCTACAATTGATTCCCTAAACCCGCATTGACAATCTTTAACTTTACTTGTGTCCACCCACTTATGAAACATTCTAAACCGTTAGCGGCATACTCTGCCCAACGCCACCGTTCTAAATTTCTCTTGCCTGGATTAGTCTTTGGCGCAACGGTGATTCTGATTTTAGCGGTTAGCCAATCTTGGCAAAGTCCTTTGGGGGAAACACTGACGAATTTTGCCTTCGAGGTTGGCAATAACTATCGACAATGGTTTGAGCAACAACGTACTGATAATCCCTTGATTTTACTGGCTTTGTCCTTTGCTGGAGGATTAATCGCTAGTATTTCTCCCTGTATTTTATCCCTACTACCTGTAAATCTGAGTTACATTGGCACCCGTGAAATTACCTCGCGCCGGGATGCTTTGGTCAAAGCGGGGTTATTTGTCCTGGGAGTGGTAACCATGCTGAGTCTGTTTGGTTTATTTTCCTCTTGGGCAGGGGCTATACTGATTCAATTCCGGGGCTATGTACAGATTGTTGTCGGTGTCGTGATTATCCTTATGGGGTTGATGCTGTTGGGGATAATACGCCTACCCTTACCTCAGACGGGTTTTAACGGTGCGATCGCAGGACCCTATGGTGTTGGCGTAACCTTTGCCTTGGTGAGTTCTCCCTGCACCAGCCCCGTCATGTTTGCCGTTCTCACGGCGGGTGCAGCAACAGGTTCCCCGATTCAGAGTACCTTGGCAATGGTGTGTTATGCCTTGGGTTACACGGCGATCATTTTTTTCGCCAGTCTCTTCACCAGTTTGGTCAAACAAACCCGTTTTTTGTTGGGCTACTCTGACGCAATTATTCGGTTTGGCAGTATTGTGCTTTTGCTAATCGGCGGATTTTATCTGGTTGATGGCTTTCTCTGGTGGACTTCCGTGATGAATATGATTAACTGATGTAAAACTGCGGTAAACTAGAATAATACGTTTTTGAATTTTTTAGCAGAATTTTGTTACAAGCCCTATGACTGTGGTAATTTCAGCAGCTCGTTCAGCGACATCTGCTGCACCAACTCAAGCTCCTGAAAAATCGCGTCAAGTTACCCGCAAGCCTTATCCTAACTATAAGGTTATTGTTCTGGATGATGATTTCAACACCTTTCAGCACGTCCATGACTGCTTGGTGAAGTATATTCCTGGAATGAGCAGCGATTACGCTTGGAAACTGACGAATCAGGTTCACTTTGAAGGTCAAGCCATTGTTTGGGTTGGTCCTGAGGAACAAGCTGAACTCTATCACCAACAGCTAAGTCGGGCTGGATTAACCATGGCTCCCCTGGAGGCGGCGTAAATGTAGAGACGTAGCCTGCTACGTCTGGGAGAGGGGGTAATGATTTTGCACAAAACTGATCGACATGCAATTTAGATAGACAAAAATATATCATGGGTAAGTCCAATGGCGGTAGACTGGTTTGGAATCACTCAACTCACTTACCCGGGTTGATTCCGGTTCTAGAACGTCTCACTAGCTATACTGGGATTCAAACGATTACGCCGGCTGTCATTGGACGGGCGAGAAGTCATCGTCCTCGCTTAGAGTTAAAAGTGTCTGTACCCATTCGCGGTGGACATAAGATTATAGCTCGCTCTGGTAAAACATTTCAAGAAGTGTTTATTGTTACTGAGTTGAGTAAGCGAGAATTAGAAGGTGCGATCGCGCAAGCATTGAAAAAGAAAAAGTAATCAGTCGGGCTTGTTGAATAAGTAGGGTTTGGCGAGTTTTTCAGTAAGCCCTCAGAAATAAGCATACCCTCGAAGATCGTGAAAGATTAATTGTAGGGGCGGGTTTAGCCGTTTCATTGTGATACCTACCGATAACCTCTCAACAAAACCCGCCCTCCGTCATATCATCAAAGGTCAATTGTAGGGGCGGGTTTAGCCGTTTCATTGTGATACCTACCGATAACTTCTCAACAAAACCCGCCCCGACAATTTACCTTTGATGATATGACGGAGGGCGGGGTTTGTTGAGAGGTTATAGGTAGGTATCACAATGAAACGGCTAAACCCGCCCCAACAATTGAACTTTGATGATATGACGGAGGGCGGGTTTAGTTGAGAGGTTCTGGGTAGGTATGACAATGAAACGGCTAAAG